>NZ_JACJDO010000064.1:0-13961 GCF_014163535.1 Pseudoalteromonas sp. SR45-4 | reverse complement strand
GAAGAACCAGCTAAAGTTGAAACTCCAGTGGTAACTGAAGAGCCAGCTAAAGTTGAAACTCCAGTGGTAACTGAAGAGCCAGCTAAAGTTGAAACTCCAGTGGTAACTGAAGAGCCAGCTAAAGTTGAAACTCCAGTAGTAACTGAAGAGCCAGCTAAAGTTGAAACTCCAGTGGTAACTGAAGAGCCAACTAAAGTTGAAGCGCCAGTGGTAACTGAAGAGCCAGCTAAAGTTGAAACTCCAGTAGTAACTGCAGCACCACATGTTAAAACAGCGATAGCTCAAGGGTCAGCAAGTGCGCCAATGGCACAGCCTACCCCTGTAGCTGATAGCGAAGTAAAACATACATCTGTTGCTATGGCTCACGATAAACGTGAACTAGTGCCAGACAGTGGTTTACGTGCGGGTTCAATCAAACCTGCTGGTCGTGCAAGTTCTACAATGACTAAAACAATGAGTGTTGATTAACAATACTCATTAAAAAGCCCCGCTAGTTAATTATTAACTAGCGGGGCTTTTTTGTACCTGTAACTTTATATCAATCGCATTAGTCTTGTTCTTTTTCCATGAAGCGTTGTAACTGATCTTTTAAATTTGGCGGAATGCCTTTGATCACTAAGGTATCGGTTGCTTCATTATAAGTAACACGTTCACCTAAGTGTTTACGCTCAAAGCTCACACTTACACCGCCACCTAAACCGGAGAACTTAACCATACTTGCCACTGTTTTTTTATCAACGGGGAATGACTCTTCTAAATCGTAACTTTGCTCTTTGCAAAAGCTGTCAAACGGACTGTCATCGCCTTTTGTAAGTGTTGCCGAAAGCTCACTTACGTTGGCATCTTCACCTGTCGTTACACAATCATTACAGTAATCAAATACTTGTTTACGTAAATCATCTTTTTCTGATTTATCAAATTGTTGCTCTGATAAGTAATCCTCTACAGCACTGAGCATTACTTGGCTTTGTTGTTTAGGATCAATACCTTCTTCACAGCCTAAAAAGTCTAAGAAGAAATCGGCAACTTTGCGCCCTGCGCGGCCTTTAATAAATGAAATATAACGATTGTCTTGCGCTTGGGTGTCCCAAGCGGTTAAATCGATTCGTGCCGCTAATTGCATACGCGAAATATCTAAATGACGTGACGATGCTAAATCAAGCTCAGAAGTAATTGAGTAATGCTCTTTAATATTAATCATCGCAATCAGCATGTAGTCTGTGGCCACATACTGATAATGACAAAACACTAAATAACCTGTTTCATTAAATGCGTATTTATCAAGTTCCTCTTTTAACACACTCGATGCTTGATCTGTCATATGCCAAAAGCCAAGTTCGTTGTTACGGTAACTTTGCATTGCCGATGCAACTACGCTGTTTTTATCGCCACTAAAAGCGCAAAAGCCTTTACCTGGCTTACCATTATATGCATGATGCAATTGCTCAATAAACACAGCTACTTTATCGTTGATTAGCATTTCATCATTACGTAAATGAATTTGAGTATCGCCGTCTTTTTTGTCTACATAATGAACGACTAGTTTTTTAACGTCTGTTGCCATCTTTGTTTTTCACGCCTCTGGTGTTAAAATGTGAGAATATAACTATTAAATTGAACCAACTGATGCCAATCTTATCAAAATACTCTAATGAACAAGTAGAACAAATCGTCGATCAGCTTATTGATGTGTTAACTCAACACAATGCGCCGGTTGATTTGAGTCTTATGTGTTTAGGAAATTCTATCACGCATATCTTAAAAGAGCATGTACCAACAGGGAAAAGACAAGCCGTTACCGAGAACTTTGCTAAAGCTCTCGCACAGTCGGTTAAATAAACTCTATGAATTTATCGCAGCACAATCAGTTTTCATCAAAAGCGAGTCAATTACTAAGTTGGGGGCATTGGTTTACCTTTGCCAATATTGGCTTAGCGCTCTTAATTAGCTTAAGCTACTTGTTTGCCGACTCGCCACCTACAAGCTTTATGGGTATTACTTATATGCTAGTTACTTGGCTTAGCCATACTAGCTTTATTGCCTTTTTAGCGTTTGTGCTGACGGTATTTCCGCTCAGTTTAGTTTTTCCATACCCTCGCCATATTCGCGGTATGGCTGCAGTTATTGCTACCTTTGGCGCCTCTTTACTCACACTTGATGCTTATGTTTATTTTAATTTAGGTTATCACTTAAGTAGTTCTGCTTTACCTGAGATCATTTCGCTTTTATGGCACCGCTTAAACAGCTCACCCGCTTTAACAACTATTTTAGCCGGTGGCATAGTTTTAGTTATTTTAGGTTTTCAGTTAACGGTCAGTAATTTTACTTGGCAAAATTTAGCGCGTTTAAAGCAGCTCAAGTTTGCTCGCTACGCGAGTTCATTTTTAGTGATTTGTTTTGCTTTAAGTCATAGTATTCATATTTGGGCAGACGCTAATTTAAAGTTTGATGTAACTAAACAAGATAACTTTTTACCACTCTCTTACCCTACAACGGCTAAAAGTTTATTAGCTAAAAATGATCTACTAGACATAGAAAGCTATAAACAAGCGCATAATGTGCAAATTAATCAACAAAACATTAGCTACCAATTGCCTACTCCGCTGACAAAATGCGAAGATTACACACCGGCTAAAATTGATATTTTTGTATTTGAAACAGCGCAGCAGCTTGCTCAATTTGCCAGTAATAAAAACTTGTATAGCACTAAGCAGTTTTTACAACCAACCGATCATAACGATATGCTCTTTAGTTTAGTTTATGGTTTACCAGCATTTTATAAATCTACAATTATAAATGAGCAAACATTACCCGCATGGCAAAGCCAACGTCGCAGTGTTGAAGTAACGGGTATTGCAGCGTTAAATTTTATTAACGATCAAACCCACACTAATAGTGCAATTAGAATTATTAAAGGCACTGATGATTTAGCACCTCGCGATAAAAATACTCATGTTTATGCTTTTAGTTTGGCTGATAATAATAAAGAGGTGGTAATTACCTCAACGCTTTATAGTTCAGATAAACGGATCACTCGCGTTAATGGCCTTATTCAACCTAGCGATATAATAGCGACCGCTGTTGGGCAGTATTTAAACTGCAACGCTATTGCTGAGCAAACTATGCTTGGTGTTAACTTACACCAGAAAAAAGATAATATGGGTGTTAATTATTCTCAAGGCGTGGTTATAGCGTATAAAAAGGATAGAATTACCTTAATTGATCCTGATGGCGACTTTAAAAATATTTCTGCCGCCGAAGGATTTTCTATTGAGCAAGGCTTAGACATTCCATTTTTAGTTCACAGTATCAAAAAGTTAAAAACCTTTACTCAATAAGGCTATTATTAACCTAGCTTGCTATACCGCCAAGCTAGGTTATAGTTTTACTTTAACGTTATTAATTTAACGCAGTAAAACACTCTTAGGGATAGCCAATATGATTAAGCTGTACTGTATTTTTATTTTCCTCTTGCTTACAACCTTAAGCTTTAACAGTTTCAGTGCAACCAGTTACTACAAGTGTGTTACACAAGAAGGCACCACCTTTTCTCAATTCCCGTGCGATAACAACGCCACCGTATACAAAGTTAACACCATAATAAATCAGCAAGTAGGCCCTAAAGTAGATTACACCAAGCAATTAAACGAACTGGAGCGCGAAAGCTTACTAGCAGGCTTACAGGCAGAGCTGCGCAGTAATCAACATAAGTTAGCAATATTAGATCGTAAAAAAGACCAAGCTGATTATAAACAGCAACAGCGCCTTAACCATATTTTAGCCAAGGAAGATAAAAAACGTATTGCCGCCGATATTGCTAAAAAACAAAAAGTAATTAACAAAAACTATAAAGCACAAATTAATATGGTAAAAAAGCGCATTAATAAATTACAAAAAAAAATAGACAACTATCAGTAACCTTTATCTCATGAATAAATAACATCTTAATTTAGCTTGGTTTTAAATCGAGAATAACATACTCTTAACAATGATAGAGTATAAGCTCTAGCGTCTAATAAGGAGTAATGATGCAGCCTCGTCATATTGCTGAATTAATTTTAACGGGCTTTAAAAAGCACTACCTGTTATTTCAAAAAACCACGGCAAAAGCACCGCTGGCGTTTGCTAAAAGAGACTGGCAAGCAATTAATGATATAAGCCGATTACGTATTAGCCATTATGATGATCGGGTTAACGAAACCACCGCCACACTTCGACAACAACAAACCGAACAACTCGACGAACAGCTGTGGCTAGAAGTAAAAAAGCTCTATCAACATTTTTTATGTTTTCATCCTCAAGCTGAGCTTGCCGAAACTTTTTATAACTCGGTATTTTGCCGCCTGTATCATCGCCGTTATTTTCATAACGACTTTATTTTTGTAGAAGCCACTCTAAAAGATGCGCCTGCAGTGCCAGTAGAAGCTGAGTATCGCAGCTATTTTCCTGTGGTTGACGGCCTAAAGCCCACAATTAAACAGATCATTAATCACTTTGATTTTAAAGCCCCCTTTGTAAACTTAGAACGAGACATACGACTGCTGGTAAAAGCATTTTATAAACAAGCGCCCGATACGCACCATAAAGCCTGGCAAATGCGCTTTGATATACTGCACACTCCATTTTACCGTAACAAAGCCGCCTATATTGTAGGGCGAGTGGTATCGCAAAGCGGCGTACAGCCGTTTATTATTGCAGTACTGCACCATGAAGATAAAGGCTTGTACCTAGACGCACTACTGACTAAATCGTCGCAAATGCGAGTTATTTTTGGCTTTGCGCGTGCCTACTTTATGGTAGAAACCCATGCGCCTTGCGCATTAGTCCGATTTTTAAACCAGTTAATGCCCAATAAAACCATAGCTGAGCTCTACAACGCTATTGGCTTTCATAAACAAGGTAAAACCGAGTTTTACCGTGAGTTTTTAAATCATTTAACTCACTCTAATGACGAATTTACTATCGCCCCTGGTACACCAGGCATGGTGATGATGGTATTTACTCTGCCCTCATTCGGCTATGTATTTAAAATTATTAAAGATAAATTTGGCGAAAGTAAACCTTTTGGTCGTGATACCGTGTTAAAGCGCTATCAGTTGGTAAAGAAACACGATCGGGTTGGCCGCATGGCCGACACCATAGAGTATTCTAACGTCGTATTTCCTTTAGCGCGGTTTGATAGTAACTTGTTGCAGCAGTTACACCAAACCATTGGCTCATCCATGGTAATTGAAGGCGACTGGCTTATTATCAAACATTTATATATTGAGCGACGCATGACACCGCTTAATCTATTTTTAGAAAATGCCGATGATGCCAGTGCCGCCGACGCGATTGAAGAGTATGGCCAGGCACTAAAAGAAATGATTGCTGTTAATATATTTCCCGGCGACATGCTGTTAAAAAACTTTGGTGTTAGTAAACACAAACGTATTATTTTTTATGATTACGATGAAGTGCAATATTTAACCGACATGAATTTTAGAGCACTGCCTAAAGCAAAAACGTATGACGACTACTTAATGGATGAGCAAAGCTATTCGGTTGCACCGCAAGATGTATTTCCTGAGCAACTTTGCACCTTTGTAATGCCTAACCCAATCTACAAGCAGTTTTTAATGAGCACACATCCAGAGCTTATTGATGTTAACTTTTGGAAGCAAGCACAGCAAAATATTAAAAATGGTCAGGTTAGTCATATTTATCCATACCCGACAGCACAACGTTTTATCCATCACTGGTAAAGCGTTAAGGACACACAATGAATATAAGTAAAATAGATTTAAATTTACTGGTTTATCTCGATACTTTATTGCGCGAATGTAATGTTACCCGCGCAGCAAACCGGTTAAGTATTACTCAACCTGCCATGAGCAATGGCTTAAAGCGCCTTCGTAACTTATTTAACGATCCTATTTTAGTACGCACCAGCGATGGCATGGTACCCACAGAGCGCGCGTTAGAGTTACAACCCGTTATTCGCGGAATATTAATGACCCTAGAGGAAACACTTGCGCCTAATCGTGAGTTTGAAGCAAGCCAAAGTAAACGCGTATTTAGAATAATGGCCAGTGACTATGCGGCCAGTACCTTAGCGCCCAAGCTATTAAGTAAATTACACGCAGAAGCCCCCGACACCACCTTAGATATACTCACCCCTAGTGATGTGACCTTTCATGATGTGGAAAATGGCAAAGTGGATATGGCAATCAATCGCTTTGAAAACCTACCGCAATCGTTTCATCATAAGCGCATTTGGAAAGACAGTTTTTGCTGTTTAGTTAAATCCGATAACCCGATTATTGACAATTTTAGCCTAGAGAGCTACTTAAAAGCACGCCATATTTGGGTAAGTAAAACCGGTTTTGGTGTAGGCGTAGGAATGGATCCTAAAGATGTGCAAAAACTCGGCTGGGTTGATGAAGCACTCGCTCATTTTGGTAAACACCGTAATATTGCCACCTTTACCCGTAACTACCATGTGGCAGTACATTTAGCCAAAGTACAAAACTTAATAGCAACATTGCCCTCCAAAGCAGCTAACATTTATATAGACGATCCTAGTCTTAAAATATTAGAACCTCCTTTTCCTATTCCACCGTTTGAGTTAGATATGATTTGGAGCCCGCTGTTACATCGCGATGCTAGTCATATTTGGTTACGTCAAAAAGTAGCCGAAGTTGCTGAAGAACTTAAGTAATACCGTTACAAAAGCTTTGTAAAATTTGCTTACTTAATCTAACAAGTAAGCAAACATCATCCTAAAAATATATTTATACCAATAAAAACAAATGATTACGAAAGTATTTATAGTGGAACAACCTTTGCTTTTATATAAATGAACATTTAATTTCATTTATAAGAGAGGTCATTATGAACACCCATCAAAGTAATGAAGTAAATCATATTTCTGACATCATCCAAGTAATGAATAGTGGTATAGATTTTTACGAAAAAGCCCAACAGAACGTAAAAGATCCCGCTGTTGCCGCCCTTTTCCAGCGCATGATTGATGCACGTAAGGTAACCGTTGAACGCTTACAACCTTTTGCTGTTAATGAACAAGGCGAACGTGAGGATGGCTCATCATTTGCGGTAGAAGCGCGCCGTGCTTACACTGCGCTTATCACTAAATTTAGCAGCAATAACGACGATACGTATATTAAAGAGCTAGAAGAAGTTGAGGATAAAACCCTCGAAGAAATTAAAGATGCAATGAAAAAACCACAACCCGCAGACTGCGAAGCTGTACTAGCTAAAGCATTACTAACAATGCAAAGCTGTCATGCTGAAATGAGCCGAATGAAAAAGCAGTAAGTAGCCTAAATTCTGGATAATAACTCTACCTAAAGCTGAGTTCAGGTTAAACAATTAAAAAAGCCCAGCATTCTTAAATGCTGGGCTTTATATTAAGTATAAAAATGGGAGTATCTATAATTAAAAGCGGTATTCTGCACCTAGGTAGTAATACGCACCGTTAAAGCCAAATGGGGCTGAACGGCGAGAGTATTTAAATACCCCTGGGCTGCTTACAATGGTATTGCCTTGGGCATCTACAATAGTACCAGTACGTGAATTACCTATGGTATTTTCATCTGGGTACACATCAAATAAGTTATTTGCGCCAATATTTACCGATAAGTTCTCAGTTATAAAGTAATTTACTTTAACATCAGTTAATATTTCGGCACCGTAAGTCTGGCGGCCGCCATCTTCTACTGTGTACTCACCAAAGCGATTAAGTGACAAATTAACTGTCCAGTCATCACGTTGATAAAGCGCACTTAAGTTAATGCGATCCTCTGGTTGCCATTCTTCAATAATCGAAATTTCTTGGTCAGAGAACACGTCCTCAACCGGTACTGTTTCTAAACCTGAACCTGCCGGGGTAAATAACGACACCACATCGGTTTTAGTAAAGTTAGCTGCTAAGGTAAAATCAAGCGTACCGCCTAACCCTTCAGTGTTCCAGGTAGCAACAAAGTCAATACCTTGCGTTTCTGTATCAGCACCATTTAAAAAGAACTGACCCGCACCAGCACCTGAGCTTATTAATGCAGCGTCAAGACTTGGCGACAACCCTTTATCTAAACGATTACTGATAACTATACGATCGTCTATATCAATTGAGTAATAATCGAGCGTTACGTTAATGTTGTCTGTTACGTTATACACTATACCTAAGCTGCGGTTTTGCGACTTTTCTTCTGTTAATTTTGGAATACCTAAGCTTTGCGCTAATGTTGAGTCGTTTCTAAAAGTACCGACTTCTTCGGCAACTAAGTTGCCAGTAACATCATCAACAACAAACTGAGTACTGATATTATTAAAATACAGCTGCTGCATTGACGGCGCTCTAAAACCTGAGCTTAATGCACCACGCAGTGATATATCGTCAGTAATCGACCAGTTACCCGCTAGTTTAAAGTTAACCGTATCACCAAAGCCTTTATAATTATCGTAGCGCAGTGCGCCCGATAAAATAACGTCTTCAATAATATAGGTTTCAGCATCAAGGTAGAACGAAATCACATCGCGCGACTCATCAACCGATGACATTGGCGATGAACCACCAAAACCTTGCGTACCGCCCGAAGCATCTTCGCTGCCAACACCACCGCTTAAACCGTCGTATATACTTACGCCGTTATTAGTGTCGTAATCTCGGTATGCGTATTCGCTGCCTTCTAAAATGCGATACTCATCGGTGCGAATTTCTGCGCCCATAGCGAGTGAGTAATCATCAAAATTTTGAGTAAAATCTAAATTAAGCGTTTGTAGCGATAATTCCATACCGTAAGCATAGGCTTCACGCGGAATAGTGGCGCGAATATCAGCAGCACTTAAGCCTTGGTCGTAGCGTAAAAAGTTAGCGTACGAGGCGTTAATTGTGTTACTGGTAGTGTAATCAATACTGTTTTCACCATAGGTGTACGATAAGTCTAAGCTAGCATCGTTATCAAATTGCGTTTTGTAACCAAAGTTATACGAAATATCGTCGATAGTAGTGTTAATTTTTGGCAAAAAGCCAGCCTGAATTGTCGCATCGTTATCTTGTAAAACCGTATTACCGCCACCGTTGGCATTGTGCCTGAAAAACGCTGCCGACTCGTTATCGCGCGTTGAATAAGTAATAAAACCGTATAGTTCGCCATCACCTAACTCATAACCTGTGCTTACAATTAAGCCAAATTGTTGTGAGTCGGCATCGCCTATTCTAAAGGTATCTCTGTCGGCTGTTAGCTCTCGCGGATCGCCCGCTACTAAAGTGCCGTCATCAAGTGTTGTACAACCATTAAATTGGCAAGAGCCATGTAAACCGGCACGGTTAGTTGGCGCACGATCACGGTAGTTAAGTGTAGTATTTACGTAACCTTTATCACCTAAAGCAAAACCCTTATTAAAATCAAGGTTTATCGTTTCACCATCGCCTTCTGAATATTGGCCATAGTTAATTGCGGCTTTACCACCTTCGCTACCATCTTTGAGTACTATATTAATAACACCCGCTATGGCATCTGAGCCATATTGCGCTGCAGCACCGTCACGCAGTACTTCAATGCGCTTAATTGCCGACGCCGGAATAGCATTCATATCGGTACCCGCTGTACCACGACCTACCGAAGTATTAATATGAATAATACTGGCTTGGTGGCGGCGCTTACCGTTAATAAGTACTAATGTTTGATCTGGGCCTAAGCCACGCAGTGTTGCTGGGCGAAGGGCGTCGGTGCCATCACTAATTGACGAGCTTGAAAAGTTAAACGAAGGCGCGATTGACTGCAGCATTCTGCCCACTTCTGTTTGCCCTGTATTCTCTAGTGCTTCTGCACTTAAAATATCAACCGGAACAGGTAAATCTTCAACTGAACGACCTGCTACACGACTCCCGACAATGGCAATTTTTTCTATTTTTTCTTGGGCAACATCTTCAGCAGCATTAACGCCCTGAGTGTTTGCAGCAAGTAATGCAGGCAATATTGCTGCACTAACGCCTGAAAGCTTCATCATGTTGTTATTTTTCCTATTGATTTGTTTGAGTTTTATACTCAGTAAACCATTTTGATCAACAACCGCATCGAGCTTAGTGTCACCTAACAGTGCCTCCAGTGCATCTAATTGGGTATAAAAACCATAAAGCGAATTTGCATTATATTGTTTAGCTAACTCATAAGAAAACACCACGGTTTGCTCAGTTTGCTTAGCAAATTCTATTAAAGCTTTGTCTGCTCGCTGCGCTTTTATATCAAATTGCACCATTTGCCCGGTAGTTACTGTGGCTAAAACATTCAAGCTAAAAAAAGCCGATGCAAGCACACTCAAACTACACAATAAATGCGTTTGGTTACTGCGCAACTTATATAAACAGTTGGCAAACAAAAATCCTCTATAGGTTTCATTCTTTTTATTAATATATTTTTTACTTTGCATGTTCATAATTGCAACTTAATTCAACATTAGCATGATTTTAGGCGCTGCTATTTATGACTTAGTTTGACGTTTAAGGCTAACTACGTGCTCACCTAAGCGTTCGTGATCAATCGAAAAATTTGTTTTTAAACTTTCAAGTAGCCCAGCAACATCACCCGCTTTAAATACCCCTGCAACTTTAATATTCGCAAGCTCTGCCGATGAAAGCTCAAACCGAGTAGCGGTATAACGGCTAACTTCATTTAAGGCATCGCTTAATTGTTCTCCGTTAAAAATTAGCATGCCATTTTGCCACGCTAAATCTCGTTGCACATCGTCAGCAGAGAGGCGTTTAATAGGCGCTGTAACACTTTTTTCTATAATTGCTTTTTCGCCTGAGAGCACAATATTTGCGTTTATTTTTCTAATTTTTTGGGTGCTGTTATCGGCTAGTTGATACGCTTTAAAATCGTTAGCATCAACAGCTACACTCGGATCAGTGATCATCACTTTTCCTTCGGTTACCACTAATTCTAAATGAGATGAGGTATTGCGCTGCACATTAAATACAGTACCTAATGCTGTAAAGCTTTTATCACCTGCCATCACACTAAATGGCCGCGTAGCATCTTTAGCAACATTAAAACGCCCTTCCCCTCTACTCAGTAATAACTGTCTGCGCCCTTTACTATAGGCAACCTCTAATAGGCTGTTGGTATTAAGTTGCACTATGGTGCCATCGGGCAGTACGTAAGTGGCTTGCTCTCCCACTTTGGTTTTATAAATTTTAGTATAATTAACTTTCGCTAGGGCTTGGTTATAACCAGTCTCTAAATTAACCAATAAGTAACTGCAAATCATTAACGCAGCAAATAAGCTGGCCGCGATACCATACGAAAACACCCATTTACTTTTTTCCTCGGTATTGTTTTTATGCGGAAATAAAGTGCTTAACTCGTTTAATACACTCAGTTCGTCCCACAACTTAGCGAGTTCGTAAACGGCGTCTTGGTGTGCATTACTTTGCAGCATCCATAATTTAAATTGCTCTTTTTCAACCTTGTTTAAACCGCGATCTATCGCGCTTATCCAATTAGCTGCTGTTTCTAAAATTAAATCTTTTGGTGTAAATTGATGAATATTACTCATTTTGCCACACTCACTATAGTTGGCTTTTGAGCAGCGGTGTCGTGCTTTTTATACTGCTCATTTTCATCCTGAGAATGCTCTCGCATGTATAGCATGGTTTGTAGTAACCCTTTTGCAATATGTTTTTCTACTGTGCTTTGACTTAACTGTAGTTGCTGGGCAATTTCTTTTTGGCTCATACCGTACACTTTTTTTAATATAAAACACTTACGAACCGTCAAGCTTAGTTGCTCTGTTGCCCGACAAAACAATAAAAAACGCTCTTTCGAGGTGTACTCGTCCTCTAGTTGTATTGATTTAAGTAATTTTGGTAATTCATGATCATCACAAAGGGAGTCGCTAAATTTATTATCCCATTTAGCTATATGATTAAGGGCAAGGTGTTTAGCTGTTTTAAGCATATAGCTACGCGTAAATTGAATATCTTGTTTCAAATCAGCCTCGTAACTTTTAATAAAGGTTTCTTGCACTATATCTTCTACGTCGTCTGGTAACACTATTCGTGAAACAAAGCGGCGTAAATGAGTCGATAACTCTGTAAATGTAGTGGCTAATTTGAGTCCTCGCGCCATCCTTAACTTCATCCCTTATTATTGTATAAATCTAGGTTTGTTAAGATGACTAATTTTAACGTTAATTACAAGGCAAATTGTTAATCTGCAGTTATTTTTTCGTTGCGTTAAAAGTCTCTTTATATGTTATTAAAACGGTAATAAACCTGCATTTTGACCTAAGTCATGCTTTAGCTAAATAACGTATTAGCAAGTTCGTGATGCAACAACTAAAAAGCTATACGCTTGAATGTAAGTAACCTAAGGGAGTTTTGTGGTGTTTAATAAAACAAGGTTAAGTGTTTCTGTACTATTAGCAACAAGTGGATTACTTGTTATTAGTGCACCGGTGAGCGCATCGCAAACCACGTTATCGAGCCAAGTATTTGCTAATTTTAGTAATATTCAAATTGACGATCAGCACCAAGATATCGAAGATTGGCAACTTGATGTAAAACGCTTTTATCTTAATTTAGATCATCAATTTAATGATGACTGGTCATTAACAGTGACCACAGATGTGCAGTGGCAACGCCAGCAAGACCCTACCGACATTTGGTTTCGTCATGCTTATATAAAACGCAATTTTAATCAAGGAAGTACGCTTAAAATTGGTGTTGCTGAACTGCCATGGATTGATTACATCGCACGCCGTGTGGGGTATCGTTATGTTGATCCGAGCTTAACGCCAAAAAACAAATTAGCCGGTCCAACCGATTTAGGTATTCATTATGGCCATAAATCGGCGCACTTTTCGTATGCTGTATCGGCTATTACTGGGGGTGGTTTTCAAAAGCCAACTGTGGGCGATCGAATTGATTTAGAAGTATCGGCTGTGTGGCATATAAATAAACAATTTGATTTTGCTTTAGGTGCCTATCAAGGTACACGCGCACTTGATAAAGACGAGGCCGAGAAAAATCATACTGCAGAGCGTTTCAATGCAGCGCTAAGTTACCTGCATCAAGGGGTACGTTTTGGCGTTGAATATGTATATAACAACAACTGGAACCAAGTTAACAAAATACCCAATAATGCGCCGCAAGCTCGGTTAAATTACTTGGCATACCCTGTTTATTTATATAGGTAGGCGCTGCACATAACACACGGCTATTATTGACTATTTTACGCGACAACATGCCAGAGTCGTTTAACTGCCCTACTCTTATAGCCACATCTTGAGCATCATCAACCACATTAATAAAGTGGTCCGTAATTAAAAAGTCGAGTTTTAATTGAGGATATTCACTTTCAAACTCGCTGAGCTTAGGCATAACATACTTAGAAAAAATCCACGGTGGCATAGTTACCCTTAGCAACCCACTCACAGTTGAGCTGCGAGCACCTATACTATGCTCTGCATCGTGCAGTGCCTCAATAATAGCGCCCACACGCGTGTAAAACACCTCTCCTGCAGGCGATAAACGTACTCGTCGACTATCCCTAAAGACTAAAACAGTAGACAACTCTCGCTCTAATTTACTAAGGCGATGGCTCACTGTTGCTGGCGATAAACCTTGCTCGCGCGCAGCGGCAAGTACACCTTTATTCTCTACTACGGCTATAAAAGTTTCTAAATCACTTATGTTATACATAAAAAGCTACTTTGGGTTTTCAATGTTTAATATTTTCGAATGAAGCTTTCACTTTTGCAATCTATATTTAAATAACTAAAACTATATAATCTAACGTAACTTAATTATTGAGGTTATATATGAGTTTAAAAGTAAGCGCGCAATTAAACCCACATACCAATATTAATGCTACCTATGCATAATTTACTCAGCATATTAACCTGAGGTAATTATGAATAAACAGCAAAAAATAAAACACTGGCAAGGCATTTTTGAG
>NZ_JACJDO010000063.1:0-14412 GCF_014163535.1 Pseudoalteromonas sp. SR45-4 | reverse complement strand
CCGAAGCAACTCCTGCGCTTTTCAGGTAAATCAAAAAAGCACATGGCGAAAGGATTACCCTTTGCGCTTAAATCTTACCTTGAACTAGTAGAATTAACCGGGCGTTGTATACGCGAAGGTAAAGCCGGCTATATCGAAAGCAGCACTTTACCCCTGTTACAAAGAGTCAACATTACCCCCGAAAACTGGCTAAAACTCACCACACAATTTAGTCGCGTATTTCATGGTGCAGTAGGTCGCCCAGCGTCGCACGAAGGATACTGCGAACACCTAAACAGAAAGCGGCGCACCAACGTTAGTAACTGCGAAAAGCTACTGGCTTAAAGTTTTACTTCAAAAACTCTCCGTAATTCCCCCTCACTGTGAAAGCAGAGTATTTCGCATGCCTAAAAATGAGTAATAAGTAGGTAAATACAGCGTTATTTGAATAAGTCGAAGTATCTTCAATATTTAGGACACTTTAAGCCAAACGATATTTACCTTAGTAGAAGTTAAAGCGATTAATAATTAGAATGGGTGTCATGTTATTTTTTTGGCAACATTACAGTGAATAAAGGGATGAATAAATTGACCTTACGGGGTCAACTGAAAGTGAATGCGCAATGGCAACTGTATTGCCTTGTTCATAATATAGAAAAGCTACAAAACACGATGCATTAAGAGGGGTAAGCCTTTTTAACCTCAATAAAGCCACTTAAACACCAGTAATACCTTCCAAAATGCCAATTAAAACAACATCAAACTCCCACTTTATATTCTGCATAAAATAAGTAATCGATTGAACCAAAATAGGAACTCAGCTATGGTTTGTTTATCAATAAAAGCAAATAAAAAAACGAGTTAATCTACAGGCTCGTTATGTGAAAGGAATCATCGATGAACAATGATCTATTAATTGAAATTATGGTATTTACACTTCCATTTATAGTTGTATTCGCTTATTTCAGCAGCGTTAAACAATCAACTAAAGAGTTTGGCTCTGATTATATGGAAGTGGTTATATCCTACCAATGGAAATGTTTGAAAGGTATTGGTCTTATTTCAATTTATCTTGGGCTATCTTTTTATCAAGGTGGCTGGGAGAAAATATTAACCGGTGTGGCATTTTCAGCATCGGCCTTTACTTTCTTTGTGCTAGCAATACATGAAATGGCATGTGGTATTTGTGTTTCTCATAAAATGAATATACCTAAAAAAGGTATAGTCATTATATCTAGGTTAATTATTATCGGCCTTGTGCTTTCTCTTATTAGTACAATCCTTGTTTTTCTGTCTACTTCCGTTCACTGGGTGCTTTCAGGGTTCCAAATAATTCTATTCTTGCTGGCGGTACTGGCATATTACATTGCAGGTACAACCATTAACCTAATTCGTATCGGCCACGTTCCAACATCACATAACAAGTCAAGCAACGCGGACGGCGATAAAGCTGCCGCCGGTTCTTGAGGCGTTAGTTACCATCATGAATCGAACTCATTTAGCACTTGTATTCACATTAGGAATATTCTTTTTGCCCATCATATTCTTAATTTGGGACGAAAATGTTGATCCTCCTTTTATTTCAAATTCAATATATGACTTCTTGGTATATAAGCTAATCCCAGTATTGGCAGGCATATTAAGTATTATATTCTTTGCCTTCTCGTATAGGAAATATAAAAGCTGTAGTCACTATCAACAACAAATGAAACATCAATTTGAAGACCAAGGTAAATTTCGCTCAACGTTAGGTATGATTTTTTTACCTGTTTTAGTATATGGTTGGATTTGGGCTGCTATCGGTGCTCCAATCAAATTATGGGCTTATTATTCTGTAAATGAATATTGGTCAAAAGAGTACCATTTAAGTAAGGTTGAGAGTTGTGGTAGTGATTATGAATATGAGTGTACTCGCCTCACTTTTTTAGACTTAGATAGCAATAATAAACACTCTGTTAGATGGTACTATGATAAATCATCATTGATGAAAGTTAGAAATAAAAATATAAATGTCATCGGTGAACAAGGTTATTTCGGTTATATTATCAATGGACTGGAGTGGTAACTAACAACACGCCCTGAGGTGGACGACTAGTAAAATTCAGCCATTTTATTGCCTCTGAATGAGGCGTTATATTTTTAGGTGAAGTATGTCAGATTTCGAAAGAATTCAATATGGTGTAATTCAAGACCAACTTTGTGAAGAGATGCGATGGGATGCAGCAAGTAGAGAGTCAGCACTGGAACAGTGCATATATTTATTTGTTGAAGGAGAAAGTGAAGAAGGCGCTTTTAGGATTTTGTTGGAAGAAGGTTTAGGGATTAACTTTTCTGACTACGGTGTCGTTATCGCTAATTACAATGGTATAGGTAATTTAAAGCATGTAATCAGAATAATGAACCAAACATTGAGCCACGATCGCCCAATGATTTTTACTTTTGACGATGACGACCCATCTAAAGTTCCAGCAAAAAACACTTTGCCAAGTAACGTTCATTTGTTCAAAGTTCCTTGTACACCGACAGTTACTTTATCAAATGGGTTACAAGGCGGTTCCTTTGAAGAGTCTTTTAAGTCTTGTGACTTTATTGATGCATGTTTTGAAACGAACTTTTTAAAAGCTAACCCTCAGATTTCCAAACAAAGCTTTATTAATGTATTCGACAAAACTAAGCCGTTTTATGCTCAGATTGTAAAATTCTTAAAGGCTCAAGGGTTGTCGATATATACTTTATCTAAGCCTGAAATAGCGGAGAATATGGCAGTGTCCTGTACTCCGGAACCAGATACATATGTAAAACTGGCAGATTTAATTCAACAAATACGAACTCAAAATCCAGTAAAAGTAAAAATATAACAACACGCCCTGAGGTGGACAGCAAGCACTAAAGCTCACTTTCCACCGCAAATTTTAACAGCGGTGATCCCTTACTTTTCAATGCGATTAAGTAAGTTGATTCATCGTAGGGCGTATGTGTTTTCCAGCACCTAAATAGTATTCTTATCCACTTAAATGCTAATGATCTGATGATGGTATTATGGGGTTTTCCTTTGGCTTCTTGCTGCCGATAATATGCTTTTGCCCAAAATGAATAACGCACAGATAATCCTGCCCATTCGACAAATTTTTGCTTTAAAATTTAGAAATTATACAGACATCCTTAAAGTTTTCACCTGGCGTATTCATAGAGTATTTTATTTATACCAATCTACATCAAAGGGCTTTTAAGTAGATTGGCATTGTGTAAAGTGCAATATAGTTGTTTTTACTTGTTTTTAAACGGCATGATGAGTAACCCCCACAGCGAGGCGTTTTGCTTAGCACTTGGGTATTCAACCAAACCTATATCTATTTCTGCGTCGACTTTTTTGGCCTCACTTTTATAGCTGCCAAAAAGTTTGTCCCACCAAATTACGCTAAACCCATAGTTTGAGTTTGTTTCACTCACTACTTTACTATGGTGAATGCGGTGCAGTATTTGCGTCATTAATATAAGGCGTAGTGGCTTTTCAATGGCGTTTGGTAGGCGTATGTTTGCATGGTTAAACAAGGCGAGTCCATTTAACGCGATTTCAAATATAAGTACGGCAATGGCGGGTACGCCAAGTGCAGTAACTGCAATGAGTTTTATAACTATGCTGAGCACAATTTCGATGGGGTGAAAGCGCAGGCCTGTACTGGTATCTACGTGCGCATCGGCGTGGTGTACGCGGTGCAAACGCCATAATAGTGGCACTTTATGAAACAATCTGTGCTGCCAATAAATGAGTATATCGAGCAGTACAAGGCTTAGCACTATGGTTACTATGCTAGGTATGGCTAGTTGGTTAAATAAGCCAATGCTGTGCTCATGATTGTAAAGTGCTACTGCGGTTAAACCAAGTGGTACAACTAAGCGCGCAATGATAGATGAGGCAAACACTAAGCCAAAATTTGCAAACCAGCGAGTGCTGCTTTTAATGGGCGATTGCCTTGCGGGTTGTCGCCATTCAAGCAGCATCATTATGCCTAAAATGCTAAAAAAGCAACCGAGTCGCCACCAAACTTCGTTAGTCATTATTATTTATAACCTCATTGGCTTCTTGCTGTTTAAGTGTGTGGTAGCCGCCATGTATACGGGTAAATATGGTAATGGCGCAGGCTACAGCAAATGTGCCGGCGAGGAGGGCAAAGTGCTGCGGCCAAATACAAAAGGCTATAAATAGCGCTATTGTTTCTGTGCCTTCGGTTAAGCCATTTAAGTAGTAAAAGCTTTTGTATTTAAATTGTGGTTTTTCGAGTTTAAACTTTTCAGCGGCTATGGCAAAGGCTAAAAAGCTTGAACCCGTGCCAATAAATGCAGCGAGTAATATAGCGCCTGCAATGGCGTTTTGTTCGGGGTTTGCCAAAATAAAGCCAAGCGGAATGGCCGCGTAAAATAAAAAGTCGAGTGTAATATCTAAAAAGCCGCCGGCGCTTGAGCTTAAATTAGCATGGCGTGCTAGTGCGCCGTCAAGCCCATCTAAAATGCGATTTAAAACAATGGCAGCTAATGCGCCGTACCACATTTCAAAAGCAAGTAATGGCACTGCGAGCAAGCCAATTAAAAAGCCAAATACCGTTAGCTGATCGGGTGTTATGCCGCGCTTATGTATCAGCATTACCGCAGGCTTTAACAGTGGCTTTATTACAGGGGTGATAAATTTATCTAACATAGGGAGCCTTGTGCGCTTAAAGTACAGTATTTAAGGTGAAAAGTTTACCGTTTGCAGCGTCGTAATCGCTATGATCGTGCGTTACCATAATGGCAGGCAGTTTATGTTGGCGTATTTGGCTAAACACCAATTCACGAGTATCAACGCGCAGTTGCGTGTCGAGCTTACTAAAAGGCTCATCGAGTAAAATAGCTTTTGGCTCACTTAATAACAGTCGTAATAGCGCAACGCGTGCTTGTTGACCGCCGGACAAGCTATCGGGATGGCGATTGGCCATTCCTTTTAAACCAACTTGCTCAAGTGCGTGTGCTATTTTGTCAATGCGTTGTTTTTTATCCCCTTTGGGCATAGCAAAAGCAATATTACCCGCCACACTTAAGTGCGAAAACAATAAAGCGTCTTGATACAGTACGCCAATATGGCGTAAATGCGTGGGTAAATCATTTATATTTTTACCGTTAAGCCACACCTCTCCACTGGCTTTAAAACCACTGGGTAAAGTACCTGTAAGCCAATTTAATAAGCTTGATTTACCGCTGCCCGATGGGCCCATAATCGTTAGAATTTCACCACCATTAACTTGCTCGTTTAAGCTAAGTAGTCGCTCATTTTGGCGATAAAGCTGACAATTTTTAATCTGTAAAGATGACTGCATTAAAAAACCTTTAACTCAATACTGTTTACTGTGGGAGCTTTACACTCGTGCGCTTTTAAAAAAGTACTTAGGTAAACCCCATGCCAGTATAAATCCAATAAGCGGGAGTGCCATTTGCATAATAGCGTATACGGCACTGGTGCGCCTACTTGCGCCATTTGCCAGGGTAACTGCTTCGGTTGTTATGGTGGCTATACGCCCGCCACCGGCTAAAAGTGTTGGTAAATATTGGCCAAAACTGATCGCTAACCCCAATGCGGCTGCAATTAAAATAGGTGCAAATAGTTGCGGTAATTTTACTTTAAAAAACACTTTGCAAGGCGCTGCACCCAAACTTGCTGCAACGCGCGCAAAGCGAGAGTCTAACCGCCTATAACTGCTCGCGAGTGACAAAAATACGTAAGGCAAAACAAACAGTAAATGTGTAAACACCACATTAAAAAATGCGGCTTGGTTATTTACCCATTGTTGTATCCATACTAGGCCAAACAAAAAGGCAATACTGGGTACTAATAGCGGTAAGTAAATAATTAAACTGGTAAAGCGAGAGATGGGTTTGTCGCTTAACTGCTCCGACTCTAAACACAATAAAGTAACCGTAATGGCAAATACCGTTGTGACTAAACCAATAGCTAGGGTATTAAAAAGCGGGTTGCTCATTTGCATTAATGCACTGTTAAAATGCAGTAGTGTAAATTGCTCAGGGAGTGCATCGGGAAAGCGCCAAAAGCCGGCAACCGACCACAAAATAAGGGCAATTAGCGACAGTAAAATAAAACCGATCACTAAAGCTGTGAGTATTATCGTTAGTTTTTGCCAATAAAACCCGCCGTATTCGCGCACCCCGTTAGTGAGTGAGTCGCTAAACAATACCTTTATCGCTTTTTCGCCGCTAAGCCAAAGCGCAAGTAACCCACCCGTGAGTGCCAGTTGTAGCAAAGCACCGGCTGAGGCTTTAATACGTAAGTTTAAATCAACATCGTTAAACCAATGCATAATAGCTACCGCTAATGTTGGCGGTGTATTTGGGCCTAAAATAAGTGGCATTTCTACACTGGCGCTGGCATAAGCGAGCACAGCTAAAGTAGGTAAACGCAGCAGTGGGTAAAGGCTAGGGAGTATTGCTTTAAAAAAGGCGGTCATGGGGCAGTAACCCAAATTAAGCGCAACTTTATGTTGCTGGCGTAATTTTTTGCCAAGCTCAGGCTGCGCCAATACGCCCAGTGCCATTAATAACAAAAATGGCAGTTCTTTAAGCGTTAACCCTAAAATTATACTAATGCCGAATGAGTCATGCGGAAATAGGCCGTTTGGTGCAAGTTCCCACCCGCTTAACCAAGGCGATATAATTCGTGAAATCATGCCTGAAGGGGCAATTAAAAAACCTACCGCAATAGCTGCTGCAGCGTGTGGTATAACTAAAATAGGGCTCAGTAAACGCTGAATGCGGTTAAGCCAAGGGCTGTTAAAAAAAGCGGCTAAAATCATCAAAGTAATAATAAAAGCAAGTAAGGTACTTATTAAACCGGTGCCAATACTTAGCATAGCCATATTTACTAGGCCGGGTGTTTGCCAAAGCATGGTAAAGCCTTGCAAGCCAAATGTAGTTTGATCAAGTGCAGGGGCATAACCAAAGGCGGGTAGTAACACACTAATTAAGCCGCCAAGTACGGGTAAAATAAGTAAAACGAGTAAAAAGCGTGGGCTTAATTTTACTATTTTACTAAACATATCATGGCTTTTACGGGCGTGAGGCCCATGGCTTGTCGCCACTTTATTGCTAATAACACTCATTGGCTTACCCCATAGCGAGTTTGCCAGCCTTGCATTATGGCATTTACCCAGCTTGGGTGTGGCTCGTTCAATGTGCGCTTAATACTGTTAAAAGGCAGTGCGCTTGGGTGCGGTTTAGCTGTTTTAAACAGTGCTTGTTGCTCAGGCGTTAGCCTTGATTGAATAAGTACGCTTTTATCGCCCCATATATGTGCTTTTTGCTTTTGGGCTTGTGCCTCAGGGCTTAATAAAAAGTTAGCGACTAATTGCGCGCTTTGCGGGTGGCTTGCATTATAAGGAATTGCCACAAAGTGAGTATTACTTAAACTGCCATCAGCCATTGCATAGCTGCGAATGCTTTTTGGTAAATCGAAGCGTTTAACTGCTGCGGGCACTTCGGGTGCTGAAAAGGTAAAGGCAATACTTAGCTCGGTATCGTCTACTAAACGGCGCATTTGCGCGCCACTTTGCATAAAGTGAGTGCCACCACGCCAAAGCGTAGGATGTAGCTTATTTAAAAAGTCCCACAATGGGGTTAATACTTGTGCTGTGTTGTTAGCGGTAGCCGCTTGGTTTAACTGTGCTTTAATATTTTCGCTGCTTTGCTGATGCAGTATTACTAAGGCGTATTTTAAAAAGCTCATCCCTAAAAAATCAGGCGGCTTTGGGTAGTTAAAGCGCCCCGGGTTTTGTGTGCTCCAGTTTAATAATTCGTTTAATGTAGTAGGGAGTTTATTGTTTGCCTGTTCATTTATTGCAAGGCTGTCGTAATAAAAGGTGAGCGATGCTTGCCCCCACGGTGCTTCCATACCGTTTGTGGGTATGCCAAAGTCAAAATTAACTGCAGGGTTATTAGCGGGATCTGTGTATGCAAAGTGTGGCAGTTTATTTGCCCACTGTTTTAACAACAATGCGTGCTCGCTCATAGTGGCAAAGTTAGCGCCGTTTATCCATACCAGATCAACACTGCCTTGGTCATTATTATGTGCTGATTTTTCGGCCAACACTCGGCTTACTGCTTCGCTGGTGTCGCTGAGCTTTACATGCACTAAGTTAATATTATATTTAGTTTTAACTTGCTGGGCAGCCCATTGAATATAGGCATTTATTTGCGCGTCGCCGCCCCAGGCATAAAAGTACACGCTTTGGTTATTACCAAGCGTTTCAATATTTTCCCAGCGAGTGAGTAGTTCTTTACTCATATTATGAGCGCTGTTATTAGCAAAAGTACTTAAGCTTGTTATTAGGCAAACGCAAAACGCGACACAGTAAACACTGTAACGCGTAGCTGTTTGCCAAAACTTACTGGCGAGCATTTAAATCCCAGTTGTAGTCTAAAAATTTTACTTTCATGTCATTATTTCTAAGCGCTTTTTGCTGAGCGGGTACTAGTTTAAGTGCATCGCTATATTGCAGTAAAAACTGCTGTAGCGTGTCTGCACCTCTAAAACCTTTTTCAAAGTCATCGCCGTACCATTTAAATATAGAGGAGATATTTAGCGTATTTTCCTGCGCAAAATTACGTGTTGTATCAGATAAAAAACGCACCGTTTGCTGTTGCAATTGGCTCTCTAGTTCAGTAGCTGTGAATGCCTCCTCGCGCAGCGCAGGGCAACCAATACTTGCACAATTTACAGCAAAATGAATACGTGGGTCGTTATATTTACCGCTGCCACGAATTAAACCGTGCTCTATGTCATCAAGGCTGCGAGTTTTACCAAGTAGTGGCACAAACTCTTTGCTCCATGGTGAGCTAAAAAAGCTGCCTAAGTCTTTTATTGATTTAAGGTTTGGGTACTTAGTCAATATAAGTTCAACAGTCCACGCATTATACGCATTAATTAAAAAAGCGAGTTGCTTAGCCTTTTCCCACGCGTCAAACTCGTTTTGTGTTACAGCACTTAACGAATCTAAATACGTTTTTAGCTGTGCATGCTCACGTTTTATGGCTGCGTAATCAACCTCTGTGCTGTGATTATGGTTAATCGCTACAACATGCTTATTTAGCAATGCATTCCAGCTATCGTGCAGGTTATTAGTCGTACTTTGCGCTTGGCTTGAAAGCGACGTTATAAGCGACGTTGCAAGTAACGCTGCACTTAATAATAAAGGCTTTAATGTTGTGTTAAACATATTAGCCTCGACGCCACGTATGATATTTTTCGAGCATGTTAAGTACTTTTTCAGGCGCATGCGCGCGTTTCCACTCACCTGCAGCGTATTTGTTGCCTTCAGCCCAAGTAGGATAACTGTGTATAGTACCCAGTATTTTATTAAGGCCTAAACCGTGTTTCATGGCCAGTACAAATTCAGCAATTAAATCACCCGCGTGTTCAGAGACCACAGTTACACCGAGTATTTTGTCTTTGCCTTTAGGGGTAATGACTTTTATAAAGCCTTTTGTGGCGCTGTCGGTAATTGCGCGGTCTAGCTCTTCAAACTCAAAACGAGTGATTTCAAAATCGATACCTTTATCAATTGCATCTTGCTCGTTTAAGCCCACACGTGCCACTTCTGGGTCAATAAAGGTGGTCCATGGAATAACGCGGTAATCTACTTTAAACTTTTTAAGGTTACCAAATAAGCCGTTTACTGCTGCGTACCAACCCTGATGAGCCGCTACGTGCGTAAATTGATAAGGGCCAACAATATCGCCTGCGGCAAAAATATTAGGGTATAGCGTTTCTAGGTATTCGTTAGTGACTATTGTACGGTTTGTTTCTATGCCTAGCGCTTCAAGGCCGTAACCTTTAAGGCGGGCACTGCGGCCAACAGCGCATAGCAGTTCGTCGTATTCAATAGCAATTTCTTCATCATTGCCTTCGTTAAGGCGTTTAACAATAATGTACTTTTTACCGTCGCGCGCTTCACAACGTAATGCCTGATGTGAGGTTAAAATGTTAACGCCGCTTTCGCTCAATGCTTCATGAGCAAAGGTAGACACTTCAAGATCTTCTTTGATCATGATGCGCTCCGCCATTTCAATTTGCGTAACGCTTGAACCTAAACGGGCAAAGCTTTGGGCTAATTCGCTGCCAATAGGGCCGCCGCCAAGTACTACAAGCTTTTTAGGTGCTTCGTCAAGCGCTGCAAATTTATCCCACAAGGTATCGCTTGTTACATAACCAGTTTCTTCTATACCGGGTAGTGGCGGTACAAATGGGCGTGCGCCAGTGGCAATAACAATAGTACGCGCAGTTAATGTTTGCGTGCCGCCATCGTTAAGTTTAATTTCTACCGTCCACGGGTCGATTAATTTGCCGTAGCCTTTTACTACGTCTACGCCTAAATTAGTGTAGCGCTCTATGCTGTCGTGCGGTGCTATATCGGCAATTACTTTATGAACACGGGCCATTACTTTTTTAAACGAAAACTGCGGTGTCATGTTTTCTAGGCCGTAGTGTTCACCGTGGCGAATTTGCTCTGCAATTTTAGCGCTTTTAATTATCGCTTTACTTGGAACGCAACCGTAGTTTAAACAGTCGCCGCCCATTTCGCCCGCTTCAATAAGGGTTACTTTTGCTTTAACAGCAGCGGCAATATAGCTTGTTACCAAACCACCAGCACCCGCGCCAATAACAATCATGTTACGGTCGAAACTTTTAGGTTTAGTATAGTTTTTGTATACACGACGTTTTTTAAACACGTTTAAGATTCCTTTAGCAATAAATGGGAATACGCCCAATAAAGCGAATGATAAAATTAAGTCCAACGATAAAATGCCCGATAAACTCTCTATTTGAGCAAGCTGCGTACCTGCATTAACAAATACAAATGTACCGGCTAGCATACCCACTTGGCTTACCCAGTAAAAAGTCCATGACTTGATGGCTGTTACGCCCATTAACAAGTTGATTAAAAAGAACGGAAACACCGGCACTAAACGCAACGTAAATAAGTAAAAGCCGCCTTCTTTTTCAACGCCTGCATCAATGGCTGCTAAACGCTCAGGAAAGCGCTTTTTAATGGTATCGCGCAATAAGTAACGTGATACTAAAAAGGCCAGTGTGGCACCTATGGTTGATGCAAACGATGCAACCAATAAGCCTTCAACTAAGCCAAATAAAGCACCCGCTGCCAGTGTTAAAATAGCCGCGCCCGGTAAAGACAATGCAGTAACCACCACATACAATAAAAAGAATCCGCCAATGATTAATAGCGGAGATTGCGCTTTATATTGGCTAAACTGATCCATCGACCCTTTTAAGCCCTCAAGCGTAAGTAGTTGGTGCAAATCAAAATGAAAGAACAGGCCGATGGCGACCGCTGCAATCAATAACAAAAGTATTTTTTTAATCATGTTCTCTCTCTTTCAAACTTGCCTTTAAAAATTATGCGTAAGCGTCAGCTTGGCGTTTATTGGTAATTCAGGAAAAGCCAAGGTTGCACCAAAATAACCTCCTTCAAATACAGGGCGCCAATTTTTTTGATTGGTAACGTTGTTTACATCTAAGCGTAACTTGGTGCTAGGCGTAAAAGCATAGCTAGTATTTACGTTTAATGTGTACTGATCGCGAATATGTACGGTTGCCAAAAAGTCTAATGGGTAACTCTTTGTATATAGACCTGAAAAACCCGTTTGCCATTTCGAATTAATTGAATAATTTCCGTTAAAGCTAAAAGACTGCTCTGGAATGCCTTGAACTTGGCTACTTGAAGGCGCAAATGCGGTAAAACTAGGAGCGCCCACACTGGTGCCTGCAATAATATCAGGGCGTGAGTTGTCAAATGCATCGGCTACTTGGGCAGAATCTTGACTACTTGCAGAATTATCGTAGCGGGCGTCAATGTAGCTATAACCTGCGCTTAACCAGTACGGGTAGGCATCGTAAAATACTTGGCTTTCAAAACCTGTGGTGCGAATACCGGTATTACTGCCATCGCGGTTACGTAAACTACGGCGTTGGCTAAATATTGCGCCATCGGCGTACCAATCGCTATTGGTTGGTGCATATTTTAAACCAAACTCAACTAGGGTATTTTCGGTGGCAAAATTTTGCGCACTAATGGTATTGTCGCCGCCAAGTGTAGTGCCGCCAGCCATGCTATTTGATGTGGCTTCGTTGTAACTTGCTGCGCCATAAGTGGTGTAATCATCGCTTAGTCGGTAATTAAAACTTACTTGCCCTGAATGCAAAGTGTCGTTAATGCTGTCGCTGGCGGCAATTTGCCCTACAGGTGCTATTGGGTCGTTTGCTTGTACGTCATAAAAATCAACGCGGTAGCCAACACTGGTATGAAACTTACTAGTCCAATCTGAATCTTGCTGAATAGCCACCCCTGTTTGCCATGAGCGTGAGTCTGTGGTGTCTGATAAGTTAAAGTCGCCACTGCCGTCGTTATTAATATCGTACTGACCACCCGGCGATACAAATACACCTGGGCGAAGTTCAACAAAGCGTGCTTGTTGTGCATCAGTTAAAGGAATGCGCCTATTTGAAAGTGGGCCAGTTAAATCTATGGGTAAGTCGGCTTCGGTGGTAAATTGGCTGTAACCTAATACGCGGTTATAACGTACATCAAAGGCAAAAATAGTTTGCTGGTTACTATTCCAAAGGTAGGTAAGCTCGGTACGGTTTTGCGCGGTATCGGCACCATCTATAATTTCAACAAAGCTGTTTTGTGCAATTTCATCACGTTGTAAATGCTGAAAGTAGGAAATGTTTTTAATTGACGCGTTACTAGAAAGCTCACGTTTATAAATACTGTGTAGTAAGTAAGTAGTGGCTTCGTTTAGATTATCAGGATCGGTCAGTACTGTACTACGGTCTATTTTAACTTGCCCGGTTGGCGAAATAATCGAACCCGCTAAAGGTACAGTGCTACCATTTGCTTGCACACCTTGGCCGGTAATATACAGTCCGTCATCTATTAACGCCTGAGTAGGGCGGTTAATACCGGCGTTATCGGTAAATTCAACTTGGTATAATTCAAAATTAAGATCCCAGCTGCTTTTATCATCAGGAAATACACGCAGGGCTGCAAATAAGCTGTCGCTTTTTGTGCCAGAGTAGTCGTAATAACTGCCGTTATCAATATGCTCTGCACTAACTCTAAAACCTACTTTGTCTTTTACTATGGGGGCGCTGTAGTCAACCAGTACACGATATTGATCCCATCGTCCTGCCGATAAGCTTGCTTTACCTTTACTTTCGTCTGTAGCGGCTTTTTTAGAGTGTAAGTTTACAAACCCACCATTGCGTTGGCTTGAGCCAAATAATACCGGTGGCGCACCTTTTACTACATCTATCTGTTCTATAGCGTTGAACGATAACGGTACACCAAAGCCATTGTTGCCCGCTTGACGACGTGTACCATCTTGAAAAAGCTCACCTAATTGGCCGCGTATTGTGGGTAAACTTGGCGCGCCAAAACCACTGGCTGAATAGGTATTAGGGCTTACTGCAAGCACATCTTGTAACGTGGTAATGTTAAGCTGCTCTATTAGCTCGCTCGAAATAGGCGTTACCGAACGTGCTATGTCTTTTAGTGCTAAGTTGTCGCCAAATGGGCCATCTATGCTGGCATCTTTAACTGAAAGGCCTTGAGATTTAATAACTTGGCCAGCTACTTCAATGTGCTCTATGGTGTTATTGGTTGTTACTGTTGAGCTTTGGGCAGCTTGCGCCAGCAGTGGGGTATTTAATACGCTTGCTAACGATAGGGCTAAGTATTGGTATTTCAAGGGCTTTCTCTTTTTTGTTAATAGTTGATGATGATAAAGACCGAAAGG
This sequence comes from Pseudoalteromonas sp. SR45-4, assembly GCF_014163535.1. NCBI lineage: Bacteria > Pseudomonadati > Pseudomonadota > Gammaproteobacteria > Alteromonadales > Pseudoalteromonadaceae > Pseudoalteromonas > Pseudoalteromonas sp. SR45-4. The sequence continues at coordinate 576 of NZ_JACJDO010000063.1, read as the reverse complement.
TGTAAAAATAACTTTCAGTAAAGTTTCGATTCTTTTTATTTTTTAGGGCATAACAAAACAGCTGCGTTTAAAGCGTGCTAATAAAATATTGCCGTTTCATTTGTAAAAAAATAGCAATAGAGTGACGATATTACACAGATTATAAATAATTGCTTTTAAACATATTTTTAAATTGTAGTCTACTTGCCAGCAGTTAACCTATTATATTTATTAGCTTTTATGTACAGCGTTTAAATACTTAAAATAAGCCGTGCTTTAACTGTTAATAAGCTAAGTAGGTAAGGGTAATTAAAAATAATTATGCTTTTTTGAAATAAAAACCAAGTTATACGGTCTTGGTAATTTAATAGTTTATTAATATTTTTATCGAATCCTTCCGAGAAAACCCATTGATCGACGCGAAGCGGCGTCGATGGGATGAATCGGAATAACTAGCCCTGATTTTTGAATTTATTTTCGAATTGTATCAGCAGAAGCATTTCCAACTGAGCAAACAAAATACCCGTCAGACCAAAAGGTTTTCTCAATCCAGAATTGCTTTTTCAACCACTTAAATCTCGACCATAGGCTTTGTGT
>NZ_JACJDO010000062.1:0-15151 GCF_014163535.1 Pseudoalteromonas sp. SR45-4 | reverse complement strand
GATGGCTTGCTCAATCGGCGTTTAGAAAATAAGCCGAAGGGATAGAAGAATACAGGAGCCGTATACGAGGCCCGTACGTACGGCTCTGTGAGAGGGATGAGGCAAAAGCCTCACCCTACTCGATGAATTTAAAATGCTTAGATGATTAATACAATTAACTCTTTGGGTCCATGTGCGCCATAGGCAAGCGTCTGTTGAATATCAGCAGTTTTTGATGGACCCGAAATAAACACCACATTAGTAGGCAGCTTATTATGCCACTGCTCCTTTTCAAGTAACTCACTAAAAGTGGGGTAGAGTGTTTGGCTATCCACAATAACAAAGTGTACAGGGGGCACTAACGATAAAGTGCGCGGCTCAGCAACTGTAGGCCACAACACAATCGTGCCCGTTTGCGCAATTGCGCAGCGTGAGCCTGTAATACCAGCCGCTACCTGATCAAACAACCGCTCTTTATGTTCACTAAAGTCAAAGTTATACTTTTCGAGAGTGATCGCGCTGTTTAGCTGTTCAATCTCGTTAGTATATTGGCACTGCTCGCCGTATAGTAAGTGATTAATATTACGTTTTTTCAATTCAATATAAATATGTGTCGCTAATTCGCTGCGAGCTATGCTTATCACTTGCGCATGGTTACTTTTTAATTGTGTAGTAAACTGCTCAAGGTATTGCTGCGGGGTTAACTTAGCATAGTTAACAGCGTATTCTTGAGGAAGTTTGTCATAATCTACTTCTTGTATCTGCTGTTTCAGCTTGTTTAAAATACTTCTGCGTGCATTACTCATTATGATTCCTTGCGTTGCTTTAGCTGCTTTGCTTTTTCACGTTCTTTCACCCGTTGGTGCAATGTTTTTGACGCTAGTTTTGGCGCTGTTCTAGCTTCGGTCCAAGGACCAAGTTTCGCGGGTAATAAAAACCGTAGCCGTGTTACTAGCCACATGCTCGATTGATACAGCCAAGGAGAGCGATGAATGATGGACCAGATACTCCATATCAACACTTCTTTATTTTTACGACCACTGCCTTGGCCTTTCATTATATGTGGTTGCTGCGATGCTGGTTTGACGCTTTCTTGGCGTAGTCGTAACAGTAATTTAGGGATCGGAATTTTAACCGGGCATACATCACCGCATGCGCCACATAACGACGAGGCGTTGGGGTGATGAGTAGTTGCTTCTAGCCCAAGCATGTGGGGCGAGACAATTTTCCCGATAGGCCCAGGGTATACTGTGCCATAAGCATGACCACCAATACGAGTATACACGGGGCAGTGGTTCATACAGGCACCACAGCGAATACACTGTAATGTTTGACGTAGCTCTTCATCGCTATACATTTGACTACGGCCATTATCGAGTAACACCAAATGTACCTCTTCTGGGCCATCTTTTTCACCGAGCTGGCGTGGGTGACTAATCATATTAAAATAGGTTGAGATCGCTTGGCCGGTTGCACTGCGTGTTAATAAACTCAGAAGCGGGGGAATATCAACAAGCTTTTCAACCACTTTTTCTATGCCGGTGATGGCAATATGTAACTTGGGCACTGTGGTACACATACGGCCATTGCCTTCGTTCTCTACTAAACATAATGTGCCCGTCTCGGCAACGGCAAAATTAACCCCAGTGATACCCACATCGGCATGGCAAAATTTATCGCGAAGTACTTTTCTCCCTTGCTGAATGAGTGCATCTACGTCGGTGGTGTGCTCAAAACCGGCGATGTTTTTTGTAAATAAATCGGCGACTTGCTGCTTATTTTGGTGAATCGCCGGCATAATAATATGTGACGGGTGCTGTTTAGCGAGTTGTACTATGTACTCACCCATATCAGATTCTAAGCACTCAATATTATTAGCTTCGAGATGATCGTTAAGCGCGGTTTCTTCAGACACCATCGACTTGCCTTTAACCACCGTTTTGCCATCTTTATCAGCAATAATTGCGCTAATAATTTCGTTGGCTTGCGAGCAGGTTTCGGCCCAATGAACCTTAATACCGTTTTGTGTCAGTTGTTGCTCTAACAGCTCTAACAAAATCGGTAACTTTACTAAACTACGTTGTTTTATTAGTTTACATTGCTCTCTAAGTGTTTCTAGCTCATCAAGGTCGCTAAAAGCATTTTTGCGTTTCTCGACCAGATAATCCATGGCGCCGCGAAAATTACTGCGCAGTTCATCGTTAGCTAGGTCGCGTTTAACATTTTCTTTGAAAGAACGCGCTGAAGCGGCATATTTACTTTCGTCTTGTGTCGCTTGACGTGGATCGATATGTTTTTCACTCATATCTCACCTCCTGCGGTGGTGCGACTTAATAGGTAGCTGGCGATATGCTCCCCTTGTAATGGCGCTTTTTGATGCCTCAGTGCGCCATTAATGTTCATCATACATCCCCAGTCAGCACTGACATAACGTACTACGTCGGCGGCTAGTAAGTTGGCGCTTTTATCGGCCACCATTGCATTAGAGATATCACCATGCTTTACTGCAAAAGTGCCACCAAAGCCGCAGCATTCACTTTCATAGTCATGGGTTATTAACTCGACTTGGCTGAGCTGGGATAATAATTTTTTGCTGGTGATATGCACGCCCATTTCTCTGCGTGCAGCGCAGGAAGTATGCATTGCAACCCGTTCATAAGGGCCGCTATCGGTTAGTTTTATTTTTAATGCATGCACTAAAAACTCAGTGAACTCAAAAATACGGTCACAAAACGCATTTATGTTAGGCTCATCTTTAAGTAGTTCTTGGTAGTGATGGCGCATCATACCGCCACAAGAACCAGAAATAACCACAATTGGAATATCTAATGCAAAATGCTTCACTTGCTCACGCGCCACCGCTTTGGCTTGCTCGGTATAGCCAGAGTTATAAGCGGGTTGGCCACAGCAGCTTTGCCCCTGCGGAAAAATAACCTCAATGCCTTGGCGCTCTAAAAACTCAATTGCGTCAATACCTGAGTCAGGAAACAGCGTATCGTTGAGGCAGGTGCCGAATAAGTAAACCTGGTTTGGGTTTGTCGGGTAGTGTCTTAGGTGTATTGTATTTAACTGGCTCATTGCTAATCCTTGTTATCCTAAATGGTTAAGTGGGTCGGTAATATTAAAGACGTAACTGGCGATCAAACCGAGTAATCCAGCAGTGAGTACGTAGTAGAATGTGGGTATGATAGTACGCTTTATGGTTGCCCCTTCTTGATTGAGTAAACCCACCGTTGCAGAGGCGGCAACGACATTATGAATTGCAATCATATTCCCAGCGGCAGCGCCGATGGCTTGCAACGCAACCAATAACGCGCCGGAAATAGACAACGCATTGGCCACTTCAAATTGAAACTGGCTAAGCATCATATTACTCACGGTATTTGAGCCGGCAATAAACGCGCCTAGGGCGCCTACCATAGGAGCAAAAAGTGGGTAGATGTCACCAAAAGTCAACGCAATTAAATTAGCCATAGCAACAGGCATGGCGTCTAAGCCGGCGTCGTTCACGCCAGAATTAATTAAAATACGTACCATAGGAATGGTAAAAATTAACACAAAGCCTGCACTGAATAGTACTTTTGAGGCATCTTTAGCGGCATCAGTAATTTCAGATACTTTCATTTTATGAATAAACAGCGTCAGCAATGATACAAACAACAAAATACCACCAGGTAAATACAATGGCGCAATACTGCCGCTAATATCCGGCTCGTCTAAAATTAGGTTAAATTGTAATGAGAATTGATTAAGCAGTGCTTTTAAATCTGTTGACAAACGACTCGCCACTAATAATAACGCCACTAGCAAATACGGCAGCCACGCTCTAAATAACGACATAGGGGCTTTGATTTTAGTGGGGGCGCTAAAAGCAATATTCCCCAGCCAAGTTGTTGGCCATTTTTCGCGCGGGGCAAAGTCCCATGACTGAGTGGGTATTAAAAACTTAGCTTTCGCGCACGGTACGACTATCGCTAGCCCAACCAAGGCACCAATTATTGAAGGAAATTCAGGGCCGATAAAAACACCGGTTAACGCATACGGGATGGTAAACGCAAGTCCAGCAAATAGAGCAAAAGGAGCCACTTGAAAGCCCTCGCGCCAGCTGTTATTTTTGCCAAAAAAGCGCGTCATCATACAGATCATTAATAACGGCATTAAAGTGCCAGTAATGGCATGGCCAATGGCAACTTCAGAGGTTATTAATACTAAAAATTGCTCCCAGCTACTGTTATTTGTCAGTAATTGTTCACTGAGTAACGCTTTATCTAAGCCATTACTAACACCAATAATAATCGGCGTACCCACCGCACCAAACGATACCGGTGTCGATTGGATCATCATGCCAATCATAATCGCTGCCATAGCAGGAAAGCCCATCGCTACCAAGAGGGGAGCTGCAATCGCAGCGGGTGTACCAAAACCGGTTGCGCCTTCAATAAATGAGCCAAATAACCAAGCAATAATAATAACCTGAATCCGCCTATCGGGACTGATATCGGCAAAACCACTGCGAATCGTGCTGATCGCACCAGAGTGTTGCAATGTGTTGAGCAACATAATGGCGCCAAAAATAATCCATAATACAGAGATGGTCACCAGCATACCTTGAAGGCTGCTTGCTAAAATACGGTTAAATGACATTTCCCAGGCAAAATAAGCAATAGCCATAGTAACGATTAACACCACGGGCATGGCACGCTTTGCTGGCCATTGCAACGGGATCAGCAATAAAGCGGCAAGTAATATAGGAGTAAAAGCAAGCAGAGCTTGCAGGTATATCGACATAGAGTAACCACGCTTAATTTTTTATAGTAATTTTTATGCTGTTACTCTAGTAGTTAATTTATTGTTTATATATAGTCTGTAAATTAATGAATTGTTTCCAAAAAAGGTGTAATGAATGGCTAATGCCCATGAACTGACGTTATTTTCATTAGTAGTTGACGCACAATCATTTAATAAAGCAGCAGAGGTTGCGGGGATATCGACCCCGGCTCTTTCTAAAAAAATCAGTAGGCTAGAAAAGGATTTAGGTGTGCAGCTATTATATCGAACTACCCGCAAACTAAGCTTAACCGAAGCGGGCAGCTCGCTGTATCAACATGCAAAGTCAATAGAATTACAATTAAGTGACGCATTAAATAGTGTTAGTGCCTACCGTGGAGCAATTAGTGGTTCGATTAAAATGACCGTACCGACCATTTCAGGGGAGCTACTGCTAGCGCAAGTAGTGGGCCAATTTTGTGAAAAGTACCCTAATGTGAATGTTGATATGCGGCTAGAGAATGACTTTATTGACTTGGTTGATAAACGCATTGATTTAGCGATTAGAACCGGCGTATTAGCAGATTCAAGTTTAATTGCAAAGCCTATTATTAAATCGCGTTGGGTGGTGTGTTGTGCGCCTAATTATATCGAAAAATTTGGCGAACCAAGCAACTTAGACGATCTAAGTCGACATAACTGTTTAGCCTATACCTATCAAAATAAAGGTGCTCGCGAATGGCGTTTTACTCACCAAGGTGAGGAGGTTAGTATTGCCATTAAAGGAAACTTTTCGGCTAATACCGCACAAGCACTTAGGCAAAATGCGCTATCGGGTTATGGCATTGTCTATGTACCACGTTGTTGTGTGTATGAGCATTTGCTAACTGGCGAACTGGTGGCTATTTTATCTGAGTATCAACCTCGTGAACTAGGGGTATATGCTGTGTATCCGTATACGCGCCATCAGCCAGAAAAAATTAAACTGCTGATCGAGTATATTACTAATGCCTACAGTGAACTTAGCGATTACTTTTAAGCTTGTTTTGTTTGATGGGCAGCAGAGTATGTTGAGGAACTACAATAAAAGACACAACCAAATGCTAAAGCTTATACCACTTAAAACGGTCGACATAACCACAGTGCTGGCAAGCGTTGCTTGGTGCTGTTTTATTTGATTAGCAATAAGGTAGGCATTAACACCTAAAGGCGATGCACTTAATAATATAAGTACGTTGAGTAGTTGCGCCTCTAGCATAAACACAAATCGGCCTAACAATAATACTAAGCAGGGCAGTAATACTAGCTTTAATAATGTGGCGATTAGCGCGGGTTGCCAGTTTTGGCTTATTTTATAAAATGCTAAATTAGCTCCCAACACAAATAGTGCGCAGCCAATAGCGGGTTGTGAGAGTAAATCTAAGCCATTAATAATATCCAGTGGCAATGTAAGGCCTAAAACATTAGCCAATAACCCTAGGCTAATGCTAAGTACCACAGGGTTTAACAGCATGTTTTTGGCAAATTGTTGCCACGAAAACGCACTTTTTTCGCTTTTTGCACTCACTAAAAAGGTGAGAGTAAATAACAATGCACTATGAAAAGTGATAATCATAAATACTATACCAATCATTTCACGGCCAATTGCTGCAATAATTATTGGTAAGCCAACCAGTACGGTATTTGAATAGCTACTGCCAAGAGCAAATACGCTATGGCGTTGATAATCACTGTGCTTAGTAATTAAAAATCGGTCTATTAAAGCGCCAATTATAAAAACACCCACAACCGCAATATAAAAACTTAAAAAGCCATTTAAGCTCACACTATTGTGTAAGTTAGCTTGCGCCATATTTAAAAATAAAAAAGCGGGAATACTAATATAAAAGGTAAATTTACTAATACCAGTTATATGTTGTTGTTCTAAAAATTGTGACTTAGTGCTAATAAAACCAGCAGTAACAATAAATACCAGCGGAAATATAATTGAAAAAATAGACACTAATATCGCCTTAAATAGTATTTAACCAGAGCTGTGGTTATTTAACGCCTAAACTCATCACTTTGCGGTAAATTAATTAAAATAAGTACAGCGCCTTTACCACCATATTCAAGCGGTGCTTGGTGCATTGCAATTACGTCTGGGTGTTGTACTAAATACTGCGGTACTTTGTGCCTGAGTATATGCCCACCAATGCCATGAATTATGCATGCACAATAGTAATGTTTCTTTTTGCATTCGTGGATCAAACCAGCTAGCTCATCTTTTGCAGACTCTTTATTTAAGCCATGCAAATCTAGGGTTAAATCAGGAACAAAGTCACCACGGCGTAGTTGCTTAGCTAAAAAGCGGTCTTGGCCATCTTGTACATAATTAACCGTACCATTGGTATCAATATCAGGTATATATTCATCCGAAAAGAAGAATTCTGACTGTTGTTGCTTTTTTTGCTGGGCAAACTGCTTTGCTTGTGACACTTTAGGCTTATTAGTAAAGCGGTGAGTGTCTTGTTTAAAAACGCGCGCACCAGTGATACTTTGACGAAACATGTCAATGTCATCATTGCTAATTGGGCTGTTTGAATAAGGATCTTTTTTCATAGCGGCAGTCTAAACAAAAAAAGGGTAAAAATCGAGATAAAAGGCGTTACAATAGGGCAATCGGGAGGCGATTGTGGCCTCGATTGAATTAATAATTTTGAAAGTAGCAGGCAGGCAATACACATGAGTGAATTACAAATAGAAGAAGCAACGCTAGAAGAAGCTGTAGCAGAACTTTCAACCTTACACGACTGGTTACGTTGGACTACAAGCCAATTTGCCAGCAGTGGTATTTTTTTTGGTCACGGTACTGATAATGCGTGGGACGAAGCGGTAAATTTATTATTACCCGCATTAAGCTTACCAATAGATGCGCCGAAAGAATTAATGCATGCGCGTTTAACGAGTACAGAAAAAAACAGCTTAGCGGGCTTAATTGCTGAGCGTATTAACGATTTTACCCCAGTGCCGTATTTAACCAACATTGCTTGGTTTGCGAATATGCCATTTTATGTAGACGAGCGCGTACTTATTCCACGTTCGCCATTTGCAGAGTTAATTAATAACCGCTTTACCCCTTGGCTTGAAGAGCCTGAGTCGGTTAAGCGTATTTTAGATTTATGTACGGGTTCTGGTTGTATCGCGATTGCACTTGCACAAGCGTTTGAAAATGCGCAGGTAGATGCGGTTGATATTTCTTATGAAGCTCTAGAAGTAGCCGACATAAATATTACAGACTACCAGCTAAGTGAACGAGTATTGCCAATTCAGTCAGATGTGTTTAGTGGTGTACCAGGGCAAACATACGACCTGATCATAGCTAACCCGCCGTACGTTGATGCTGAGGACATGGCCGACTTACCGCGTGAGTTTCATCATGAACCAGAACTTGGTTTGGCTTCAGGCCACGACGGCCTAGACGTAACCCGCACTATATTAAGCGAAGCAAGTAAGCACCTTACTGCAAACGGCTTATTGTTTGTAGAGGTAGGTAACTCTATGGTACATATGGATGCATTGTATCCGGGTGCGCCATTTGAATGGGTTGAGTTTGAACAAGGTGGTTTAGGTGTGTTTGTTATTAGCAAGCAGCAACTTGATGAGTATTTTGCACAATAAAAATCAATATCATTTATAGAAAATGTATTTGAATATAAATTGATATAAGTAAATAGCCGAGTGTAAAGCTCGGCTATTGGTAGTCATTAGGAATGAGGAAAAGTAATGGCAGGTAATAGCATTGGACAGTTATTTAAAGTGTCTACTTTTGGTGAGAGCCACGGCGTTGCATTAGGCGGCGTTGTTGATGGTACACCAGCAGGTCTTGAAATCACCGAGGCCGACCTACAAATAGATTTAGACCGTCGTAAACCGGGGCAAAGTCGTTATACCACGCAGCGCCGTGAAGACGATCAGATAAAAATTCTTTCAGGCGTATTTGAAGGTAAAACCACAGGTACTAGCATAGGTTTACTTATTGAAAACACCGATCAACGCTCAAAAGATTACGGCAAAATTAAAGATGTGTTTCGCCCAGGTCATGGCGATTACACCTATTGGCATAAATACGGCCTGCGCGATTATCGCGGTGGTGGTCGCTCATCAGCGCGCGAAACGGCAATTCGTGTTGCTGCGGGCTCTATTGCTAAAAAATATTTAAAACAATTTCATGGTATCGAAATAAAAGCCTGCTTAAGTCAGTTAGGGCCAATTAAAGCAGACGTTTTTGATTGGAACGAAGTTGAAAACAACTTATTCTTTTTTCCTGATGTGAGCAAGTTAGAAGCGCTTGATGAATATATGCGCGGCCTTAAAAAGCAAGGTGACTCAGTAGGCGCAAAAGTAAAAGTAGTGGCAAGTAATGTACCTGTAGGCCTTGGTGAGCCAGTATTTGACCGCCTTGACGCCGAACTTGCGCATTCGTTAATGAGCATTAACGCGGTTAAAGGTGTTGAAATTGGCGACGGCTTTGATGTAATTGAGCAAAAAGGCTCAGAGCACCGCGATGAACTAACACCACAAGGGTTTACCTCTAACCATGCGGGCGGCGTATTAGCCGGTATTTCTACGGGGCAAGATATTATTGCTTCTATTGCGCTAAAACCTACCTCAAGCATTACCATACCGGGTAACAGTATAAATACTGAAAACGAAGCGGTTGAGATGATCACCAAAGGTCGTCACGATCCGTGTGTAGGTATTCGTGCTGTGCCAATTGCTGAGGCGATGATGGCCATTACTTTAATGGATCATTTGCTACGTCAACGTGGACAAAACCCACATGTACACCACGAGCATGGGCCGATACCCGGTTCGGTATAATTAGAGTTACATTAAGTAGATAATAAAAACGCGGGCGATCCGCGTTTTTTGTATTTGTTTATCAGTGCAAGTTCAACTTTTTAACTAAAGTTAATTAAACAGGTTTGAGGGAGCTAAATGTGACAATGACAAATAACGTAAAGGCTCAGCAACAAGCTGTACTGAAAAGGCTGGAGCGTTTTAGCTTCATTACCGACAGCAGTTTAAAAATTCCTTTTACTAACTTTAAAGTTGGTGCCGATGCGATTATTGGTTTATTGCCCGTTGCCGGTGATATGGCCGGTTTTATTTTATCTGCTTATGTATTAATTGAAGCGCAGCGCTTAGGTGTTAGCTGGACTATAAAACTACGTATATTAGCTAATATGCTTATCGACTTTGTGGGCGGTTTACTACCCATAGTAGGCGATATTTTTGATGCTTACTTTAAAGCAAACACCCGAAATACCCAGCTACTAAAAAAATACTTAGCGCAGCAAAAGTAATAAAGCAATTTAGCTTTTACCCTTGTTAAAAAAGTACTCTGCAATAACCTGCTTTTGTTGACCAAACTGATCTGAAATTCCTATACCTACACCTATTATTTGCCCCTGCGCTTTAGGTGGGTTAGCCTGTATTTGTTTATTTATAACAGCCAGTTGAGGGCTTTTCTCGTTAGCTAATAATGTTAAATGTGGCTGAAAGTTTTGAAAAACATTAGGGCTGCCGTAGCGCTTAAATGCAGTTAACTTGTTGGGGTAGTTTTTAACCCAAGTAGGCACAGTAACATTTCGCTCGCGCAGCGGTTCAATGGCAAGTGTTATCTCGTCAGATAGTCTTTGTAATTGGCGCGACGGCTGTAAATTAATAAAAGCCCAATTACTTTTAGTTACGCTAAAGCCTTCAGCGGTTATGGGAAATGGTTGCTGTTGCGCTACGATGCTTTTTACCGCAAGTTTAATTTCCTCCTCTGTACCGGGCGCAAAGTCAGTTAAATATAAAGTAGCGTGTACCGGCATGCCTTTATCGTAAAAGCTAACCATACCCGCTTGTTTTAATACATCACTGGTTTGCGCCATTAAAGTAATGATTGGTTGCGAAGGAATAGCAAACACATTAATACTGATGTTTTTTGCAACAGCAGGCAGTGATACACCCATAAGCCCAAGCAGGGCAATAAATAAAAATTCAACCTTTTTTATACTCATTAGTTTAAACATAATTTTAGTATTTCAGTAAGCAGCTCTGTCGTTATAGTGATGGTAAGGGTTATTGCTCAAGCAGTAAATACGCCAAACAGTATAAATACCAGCTATTTGGCAGCACCTTGTATAGCTATTATTAGCAAGCCCCATGGGATTTATAAAACGCCGTTACATGGAAGTGTTACCCGCCATCCAATTTTTTACATTCGCTGCGAAAGCCCGTACAATTCACCTCGTTTTTAGCGCGCACATTTTTAATATAATGAGCAGTAAGCTCTATATTCAGAGTAAGTAATTAAACTTTTATGCATAAAATTGCTGATTTAATTTCTATTTTTGCAGCCACTTTTGACCAAAGCTATAATACGCGGCTGGTTAAAGGCGAGCACGAACCTATTTATATTCCTAGCTGTGATAAAACGCCGTATCACCAAATTGTGTTTGCTCATGGTTTTTACGCCAGTGCCCTGCACGAAATAGCACATTGGCTGGTGGCGGGAGATAAGCGCCGTTTACTTGAAGATTACGGCTATTGGTATTGCCCCGACGGCCGCGATAAGCAAAAACAAGCCGAATTTGAAAATGTAGAAATAAAACCGCAAGCCATTGAGTGGCTATTGAGTACCGCCGCAGGTTTTGAATTTAATGTGTCGGTAGATAATTTAAATGGCGAGCAAACGTGTCGTTTTGATTTTCAGCAGCGAGTACACCAACAAGTTTTAACACTTATTAATAACGGTTTTAACTCCCGTACCGAGGCATTGCTAAAAGCACTAAGCCATTTTTATAATACGCCATGGCCAATGAGTGCACAGCAATTTAATTGGCAACATCCCAAGGAGCTCAAGGATGCAGTTTAAGTTAGGTTTAATTATAAACCCGCTAGCGGGTTTAGGCGGCACTGTAGCGTTAAAAGGTAGCGATGGCGCAGCAACTGCAGCAAAAGCGCTAGCACTTGGCGCTCAGCCTAAAGCTAATAGCCGTACAAAAGCCGCACTTGAAGTATTACTGCCTTATAAAAACCAATTAACTATTTATACAGTAAATGGCGATATGGGCGAGCACTGTGCTAAAGCACTCGGCTTTAAGGTGCAAGTAATATATAACAGCAATGCTATAACCACAGCCAACGACACAGAGCACGCTGTAAAAGCACTTAAAGAGCTAGGTGTAGATTTAGTTTTATTTGCTGGAGGCGACGGCACAGCGCGTAATATTTGCCATGCTGTTGAGGACACAATACCCGTACTGGGTATTCCTGCTGGCTGCAAAATACACTCAGGGGTATATGCAATCACGCCAAAAGCAGCAGGGCGTGTAGTCGAAATGCTGGTAAAAGGCGATTTAGTTACCTTAGGTGACGCCGATGTAATGGATATTGACGAAGAGGCATTTAGACAAGGCACAGTTAAAGCTAAACGTTATGGCGAAATGCAAGTACCAAGCGAAGTGCGTTACATGCAAGCGGTTAAAAATGGCGGTAAAGAAACCGACGAGTTAGTGCTTGTAGATATTGCCGCCTATGTGGTGAGTGAAATGGATGAGGACACTTTTTACATTATGGGCAGTGGCTCAACCGTTGCTGCAGTAATGGAAGAAATGGGGTTAGAAAATACACTCTTAGGTGTCGATTTAGTTAAAGATCAAACCCTTATAGCGCAAGACCTAACCGCAGCGCAATTACTTGAGCATACGCAAGGTCAAAAAACTAAATTAGTGATCACCTTAATTGGCGGCCAAGGACATATTTTTGGTCGTGGTAATCAACAGCTTAGCCCCGCGCTTATTCGCACTATTGGCACCAATAACATTATAGTAGTAGCTACAAAAACAAAATTGCAGGCTTTAAATGGCCGCCCACTTATTTGTGACACCGGCGATAGCAGTTTAGATGATGAACTAACCGGTTATATTAAAGTTACATGCGGATTTAACGACCACATTATGTATGCAGTAGGGTATTAATACCCATTGCAAAACCAGGAGACAGAATAAATGAGTTTAGTAAACTATATTGATGCAGCCCAACACTATTTTGATGATTTAGTGATTAAAGCCACCGATGATGAATTATTTGCAGGAGGCTATTTGCGAGGTCACTTTGACTTAGCAGTAGGGTATGCGCAAGTAGAAAAGCTAACTATTAGCACAGATGAACTTAACGAAACCGTAGAGCAAAGCTTAGTGAAGGCTTATCATAATGGTGAACTTAATGAAGATGACAAAACCCTTGTTGCTCGTTTGTGGGAAGAAGTAAAAGCATTGGCCTGAGTAAACCTAGGCTAAAACTAATTTAAACGCGATACGCTACTGGCTTATCGCGTTTTTTTTGTTTAAAAGTATTGATATGAGGGAGTTAGCCTCAGGTTAATTTACTGTTGTGTAAAGATAGGATATGGTTATTGAAAATATGATTTAGAGAGCTTTAAAGAATGAATAATAACCAAAGTGCAGTGCCAACTGGTTTAATTGCACGATTTTTAAATTTTGTTGAACGGGTAGGTAATAAGCTTCCTGATCCGGCCATTATATTTTTGTTTGCCATGTTACTAATTTGGTTTTTGTCGTGGTGGTTTTCAGGCGTAAGCTTTGATGCAATAGATCCACGTACCGGCGAAGCCATTATTATCAATAATATGCTAGCAAGTGATTCGCTCGCCACCTTTTTATCCTCTATGGTAAAAACCTTTACCGGCTTTGCACCCTTAGGCGTAGTGTTAGTGGCTATGTTAGGTGTGGGGGTTGCAGAGCATTCGGGCTTTATTAATACCGGCCTTAAGTTAATGCTTAAAGTGACGCCTAAAAAGTTATTAACGCCTTCAATTATTTTAGTGGCCATTGTAAGCCATACCGCAACTGATGCAGGTTATGTATTAGTTATTCCACTAGCTGGGGTTATATTTTATGCTGCAGGGCGCCATCCGCTTGCGGGTATTGCTGCTGCATTTGCTGGTGTGAGTGGTGGTTTTGGGGCTAACTTTATTCCATCGGGTATCGACCCATTGCTACAAAGTTTTACCCAAAGTGCGGCGCAAATAATTAATCCTGCAATGACAATTAACCCGTTAAATAACTGGGCATTTGCTTCAGCATCTAGCTTATTTATAGTGGCATTAGGCTGGTATATTACCGATAAAATTATAGAACCACGTTTACAAAAAACCGCGGTAGATGGCGCTAAAGAAGATTTACCCGTATTTGAAGATGCCCGCAGTGATGAAAAACGTGCATTTATAATTGCCAGTTCAGTTATGGTTGCAGGCCTTGCGTTACTTGCTTATGTATCGGCAGATAGTAACTCGGCAATGCGCAGCAGCGATGGCTCGTTAACTAATTTTAGCTCGCCATTAATGCAATCTATCGTACCGTTAATCTTTTTATTATTTTGGATACCCGGCGCGGTTTACGGCTTTACCGTAGGCACCTTTAAAACCTCTAAAGACATGATAGATGCCATGAGTAAAGCGATGAGCGGCATGGCATATTATATTGTAATGGCATTTTTCTGTTCGTTATTTATTGCCGCATTTAGTAAATCAAACTTAGGTGCATTGCTAGCAATCGAAGGCGCGCAGTTATTAAAAGCAATGCAGTTGCCAAGTGCAGTAACGGTTGTGGGGATTATCTTTTTAACCGGCTTTGTTAACTTATTTGTAGGTTCAAGTTCAGCAAAATGGGCATTACTTGGCCCCATATTTGTACCTATGCTAATGCAACTTGGTATTTCGCCAGACTTAACTCAAGCGGCTTATCGTGTTGGTGACTCAAGCTCTAATATTATTACACCGTTAATGCCCTATTTCCCATTAGTGGTGGTGTACTGTCAAAAGTATGTGAAAGGCACCGGCATAGGCACTTTAATTGCTATTATGCTACCGTACTCAATCGCCTTTATGATTGGCTGGAGTATCTTTTTATTAGGTTACTGGGCACTTGGTATCCCGCTAGGGCTTGATGCCAGCTACGTTTACCCAGCGCTAGCGCCTTAACGTAAAACAAATAGGTAATATAGTAAAAGCCTCATCATGAAATTGGTGGGGCTTTTTTGTGTTAAGAGATCAGATTTAACCGTAGGGCAAACACTGTACCCCGAATAAAGTAACCTTAATAAAAGTAATGCTAAAAGTTACTATGGCATTGCCTTCCTCATTTACTGCTGATTGTCTGCTCTTTGTTTAAATGCTTTTAAGTGAGTTATTCACCAAGAGGATAGGAGACACTGCGCTTTAGAGAAGTAATAGAGCAGTGCAGATAAGAAAGGGGTGTGCAGGCGAGAATTTAGCTGTGAGGTAGAAATAAAATATCGGGTTTATTTTCTCAGGGGAATATTATTTTTTGCCTAGAGCCTAGAGCCTAGA
>NZ_JACJDO010000061.1:0-15357 GCF_014163535.1 Pseudoalteromonas sp. SR45-4 | reverse complement strand
TCCATGTCCCGTCTGTTAACATTAATCTTGGCATGTAGGTTCGGTGTAAAGTTTTCTGGCGAATTCAATTATACCTTATCTTCATGCTGTTTGTTTTTCATACCACAAAGATCAACACGCCCTAGGTTATGGATAATAGATTTATTAAGCAACGCTGCATACTCGCGTTAACTAACCGATATAAAAAATGACGCTTAGGCGTCATTTTTTATATCGTCAAACATAGTAATACTATTCCTACCATTGTGTTTTGAATTATAAAGTGCTTTATCGGCAGCCTCAATCCAGCGTTCATGGTTTTTAAATTCATTACTATAAGAGGCAATGCCAATACTAACCGTCATACTCACTAGCTGATCTTTGTAAGCCACCGGGGTTACCGCAATTAGTTCACGTAAACGCTCGGCTATTATCATCGCACCTTGTTTATCAGTATCGAGTAAGGTGATAGCAAATTCTTCACCACCGTAGCGCCCTGCTATATCTGTTTCGCGCAATGTGCCTTTTAGTAATTTTGCAATATGACGCAATGCCTCGTCACCACAACTGTGGCCATACTCATCGTTCACTTTTTTAAAGTGGTCAATATCAAACATTAATAAAGTACTGCAACCACCACTGCGTTTAGTACGCAAAAACTCTTGGCGTAACGTATGTTCCCAGTGCCCTCGGTTAGCTAGCTGCGTTAAGCTATCGGTTTGACTAACTTGCTCAAGCTTTTTATTTAACTGTTCGAGTTCTTTTTTATTAACGGCTACATCTGTTACATCGTAAATAATAATACATATATGCTCAACATCACCACGGGTATTTGTTAGTGGAATAAAGGTGGCATTTTGGTACATATAATCAGCTTTGCCGGTAATTGGCCGATAGTTTTTAAAACGAAAGATATAAGGTTGCTGTTCCCAAATTGTAAACGAGCGGTTTTTTAGTACAAACACGGATTCAGATTTACTTCTAAACCACTTTTCATCTATTGCGGGAAATAAATCAAATAAGTCTTTGTGTTTAACTGCGCTTGGCAGTAATCCAGAATGATTTTCCATAAAACCATTCCATACACACACTTTATATTCTCTGTCGAGCACCACTAGGCCCACATCAACAGTATTAAACATATCCATTAACCAATGGATTTCATTCATATTTAAATCAGCTGACATAATCGTTAATCTTCTAATAGGTAGGCAACTTTGTACTTCAAAGTTTTTAGTGAGTCTTCGGTAAATAACAACATCAAATCGCAATTTATATTGTGGTTTTCAATACCGTAACTTATCTCGATTGCTAAGGTACGTTGCCAACGTGGTTTGTTAGATTTAACCAGCTCTGATACATCTCTATGCTGACCCAGTACTATGGGATGCCCTTGGCTAAATGTCATATCAAGTTGTTTAGAGAGTCCAGTTAAAATAGCGCCAATAAGTATATTACTGATATCCATTAACAGCTCTAGCTCTACTTTTTCACTGAGCTCACCGTCGTAGTTCATTAGCGATGCTATTTCTTTAAAGCTCGAGTCATTTAAAAGTAGTAATGCTTCCCCTGATACACCGCCGCCTATAAAGCCTTGGCAGATACCCGAGGTTGAGGTGCTGTTATCAATTGAGCGCAGCGCCATATCAAGCTCATTTACTTCTAGAATATTAACATTAGGTATGGGCAGCTTAACAAATACATTAAGTAACCTTGCGAGTAGGTCGCCTGCTTGCCCCATGGCCACGTTAGTAAGCTCTTGGTATATATCTCGTACATCAGGGTCTACCTGCTCACCTAACGAGTGCGCAAGGCGCTCTCGCATTGCTTTGTCTTTAATGCCATGATGTTCAATAATAGTGGCTAGCTTTTCTGCGGAGCAAGGTTTTTGAATAAAATCAATTGCACCTAGCTCTAATACGCGCTCATGTGCCGCCGGCTGAATATCGCCAGAAACCACCACAGTGAGCACATTAAGACCAAGCTCTCGTATCGCTATGAGTACTTCATAACCATCCATTTCCGGCATATTTAAATCAAGAAAAAGAATTTCTGGCTGTATTTTTTTTATTTGGTTTATACAATCTACACCGTCATGCGCAAATTCAATTTTAATATCCCAATCCACTGGTAAAGATCGAGCTAGTTGGCGTCTAGCTAATTTTGAATCATCACATATTAGTACCGATGTTGACATATTCTCTCTCTATTTTGACCCTGTTATAGGTATCAAACTGCATTAATAAAGGTTTAATTATTGTTTTTTATATACATATTTTTTACATATGTATGTTATATCAAAGTATACCTTGTTTACAATTTTTGATTAATAAATAAAAGCATCTACTTCTTCTGCTTGGTGAGCACTTCGCAGTATAATACACTTAACGCTATTACAGCCTGAATCTAAAAGGAAATACCCTATGTTTCGCTCGTTAATTTTTGCATTAAGTGCATTTAGTTCTGTGGCTTTTGCTGCCGATTATACCGAAAACACGCTTGATGCTGGCAAAGTATCCGCACAAGGTAAACCTGTTACTTTATTAGGTAAGGGAGTTGCTGTAGGCGATAGCGCACCAGAGTTTAAAGTGGTCGACGCTAACTTTACCCCTGTTACATTGAGTGCGTATAAAGGCCAAGCCGTTTTGATTAGCGTAGTACCTAGTTTAGATACCGGTATTTGCAGCCTACAAACTAAACACTTTAACGAAAAAGTAGCACAACAATTTCCAAACATAACCATGTTGACCATTAGTAGCGATTTACCTTTTGCGCAAAAACGTTTTTGCAAAGCTGAGAACATAGATAAGGTAATTGTGCTTTCTGATTCGGTATGGCACGACTTTGGTCAGAAGTATGGATTTATAATTAAAGATATGGGGCTACTAACACGCGCTGTACTTATTTTAGATAAAAACCATAACGTGGTTTATAAGCAATTAGTGAGTAACCTTGCAACTGAACCAGAATACGCCAGCGTGATTGAAAAACTAAAGGCACTTTAAATTAACCTAAACTCTGCACAAAAAAACCGCTAAATTTTACATTAGCGGTTTTTATTTAATAGAGGACTGTAAATTAGCCTAATAGCTCACCTAACTGTTTGCTAATAGCATCAACAGCTTGTGTACCATCTAGCTTATGATACTGGGTGTTACCCGCAGCAGCTTCTGCTTGGTAGTAATCAACCAATGGCATAGTTTGCTCATGGTAAATACCTAAGCGTTTACGTACTGTTTCTTCAGTATCGTCTGCACGAATAATAAGCTCTTCACCTGTTTCGTTGTCTTTATCTGCCACTTTTGGTGGATTATAAACAACGTGATAAACACGACCAGAACTTGGATGAACACGACGTCCACCCATACGCTCAACAATCACTTCATCAGCAACATCAAATTCAATAACGTGATCAACCACTACGCCATTTTCTTTCATCGCATCTGCTTGTGGAATGGTGCGCGGGAAACCGTCTAATAAAAAACCATTTTCGCAATCAGCTTTAGTAATACGCTCTTTTACTAAACCAATGATAATATCGTCAGAAATTAACTGGCCTGCATCCATTACTTTTTTTGCTTCAAGACCCAGTGGAGTGCCTTCTTTAATTGCTGCACGTAACATATCACCAGTCGAAATTTGTGGAATACCGTATTTATCCATCAAGTACTGAGCTTGAGTGCCTTTACCTGCACCCGGCGCGCCCAAAAGAATAATGCGCATATCATTGTCCCTTAGTAATAGTTTGTTTTTTGAAGCCTGAATTCTTCCATAAGCGCCGCCGATACTCAAGCAACTTATACTAATTGATAAGTCATTAGCGGGCATATAGCGTATAAAAAAGGGAACTTAGGTTCCCTTTTAACTTAATCTTTAATTTTTTAAACTTATTTGCTTAATTCAAGCATAAGTTTATTTAAGCGAGTTACAAACCCTGTAGGGTCTTTAAGTGTGCCACGCTCTGCAAGTAACGCTTGGTCAAGTAATACATGCGACCACTGTGCAAACTTATCTTCGTCTTGCTCATCATTTAAATGCTTAACAAGTTGATGCTCTGGGTTTAGCTCAAACACAGGTTTTGCTTCAGGAGCGGCTTGACCAACCGATTCCATTAGCTTTTGCATTTGTGAGCTCATGTCGTTGTCATCGCTAACAACACATGCTGGAGAGTCGGTTAAACGATGCGTAAAACGCACTTCTTTAACTTCATCACCTAACGCAGTTTTAATACGCTCTACTAAACCGGCAACTTCTTTTTCAGACTCTTCTTGCGCTTTTTTAGTCTCTTCGTCGTCAAGCTTACCTAAGTCTAAATCACCACGGGTGATTGATTGTAGTTGCTTATCAGCAAATTCTGTTAAGTGGCTCATCATCCACTCATCTACACGGTCACTTAGCAGTAATACTTCAATGCCTTTTTTACGGAAAATCTCTAAATGCGGAGAGTTTTTCGCAGCAGTAAACGTATCAGCCACTACGTAGTATATTTTTTCTTGGCCTTCATTCATGCGCTCAACGTATTGCTCAAGCGATACATCTTGCGTTGCTGAATCGGTATGCGTAGAAGAGAAACGTAATAGTTTACAAATTGCTTCTTTATTAGCTGCATCCTCTGCAGGGCCTTCTTTGATCACTTGACCAAATTCATTCCAAAATACTTGGTAATCGTCCGCTTTGTTTTTAGCCATACGCTCAAGCATTTTAATAATACGCGATGTACACCCTTTACGAATAGCTTGCGTTACTTTGTTGTCTTGTAGAATTTCGCGAGATACGTTAAGTGGTAAATCGTTTGAATCTAACAAGCCTTTTACAAAACGTAAATAACTTGGCATGAATTGTTCAGCGTCATCCATAATAAACACGCGTTGTACGTACAGTTTTAAACCACTTTGGCGATCACGATTCCATAAGTCGAATGGCGCTTTTTTAGGGATGTATAACAAACTAGTGTATTCAGTTTTACCTTCTACCTTGTTATGCGCCCAACTTAGTGGATCTTCCCAATCGTGGCTTACGTGCTTGTAAAACTCTTTGTATTCGTCATCTGAAAGCTCTGACTTATCACGAGTCCACAGTGCAGTAGCACGGTTAATACTTTCCCACTCACCTGGTACTGCTGGGATTTTTTCGCCATCTTCCCCTTCAGACTCTGGCACTTCTGCTTTGTACATTTGTACTGGGGTCGAAATATGATCCGAGTATTTAGTCACTATGCTGCGCAGGCGCCACTCATCAGCAAACTCTTTTTCTTCTTCGCGAAGATGTAGAATAATGTCGGTACCACGGCCTTCTTTTTCAATTTCTTGCAGCGTGTACTCGCCTTCGCCTTGAGACTCCCACTCGTAAGCAGTTGTTTCGCCAGCTTTACGGGTGCGAACCGTTACTAAGTCTGCCACGATAAATGCTGAGTAAAAACCAACACCAAACTGACCAATTAACTGCGAGTCTTTACTTTGATCGCCAGTTAAGTTTTTGAAAAACTCAGCAGTACCCGATTTTGCAATCGTCCCTAAAGAGCTTATTACTTCATCGCGGGTCATACCAATACCATTATCAGAAATAGTAATGGTGTTAGCTTCTTTGTCAGCGCTAATACGCACACGTAAGTCAGCGTCGCCTTGGTACAGATCACCTTGTGATAATGCTAAAAAGCGTAACTTGTCTGCTGCATCTGAGGCATTTGACACAAGTTCACGTAAAAATATTTCTTTATTAGAATAAAGAGAATGAATCATTAAGTTTAATAATTGTTTTACTTCTGTTTGAAAGCCTAATGTTTCTTTTTGTGCTGCAGTCATTTATATATCTCCAATTTGCAAAGTGTCTGCGTTATGCACTTAATATGGGGGGAGCTGCTAGAACTTCAAGGGAAAAAATAAAAAAAGTCCTAACCAATATTGTCTTAAAACTAAAACGTACCAGCGCATTGCATATGAATTTGTTCATTGCTTACCGGGTGCTGAAAATACAAATCACTTGCATGAAGCTGTAAGCGCGCTGCCATATGCTCGCTTTGTGCATTGTTATATAAATCGCACCCTAAAATAGGATGCCCTATAAACTGGCTGTGAATACGCAATTGGTGCGTACGCCCTGTAATGGGTGTAAATTGCACTAAGGTTCGCTGTGGTTGCGTTAGGCGCTGCAGCACTTTATATTCACTTACGGCTGTTTTACCTGTGGTTTCGCAGATTTTAACCCGCGGAAAAAGCAGTTTATCTTTTGCTATCGACGCACTAATTTGCCCTTCGTCGTCAATTAACCATCCGTGTAACATGGCTACATAGCGCTTTTTAATTGTACGCGCCTGAAACTGTTTATTTAGGTGCTTAGAAGCCGCCGCGTTTAATCCCACAATCATAATGCCTGATGTACCTAAGTCTAACCTATGCGGTAACTTAGCCTCAGGGTACGCAGCCGTAATACCTGTTTGCCCATTTACCAAACGATAATGCACAGAATCCCAATTGAGCGGATTTTTACCCGACAAACTCAACAAACCACTGGGTTTGTTGATCAGTAAAATGTCTTCATCGTGATAAACAATCTGCACGCTCTGATCACACTGCGGCGCGACAAAGTTATCAATAGCGCAGGGGGTTAAGTGATGAAATTCAGACATAGTCTTCCTAATAACACATAGCGCCACCTAGGCGGCATGTGTCTGGTTCAAAGTAAAGTGAGTAAATTACACCGGTAAAGCTGAGCGCTGATTAGCTGCTCTGCTAGGGATAACACTTGATACAGGGCCATTTATTAAAAGCAGATAGTAACATTTGTCGCTGTAAAATAACCCATGAATTGGTTAATCAGTGTGACTTAATAGGCAAAATGCAGCATCGCTTCAACAAAAAAGCTTTGATCTTTTTCTAAATTCGCTCTGTTACTCATATTTATATAGCTGGTAATCAGTTCAAAAGAGATTTTTTTTGTATACAAATACTGTGTTGTTAAGCTATAAGTATCGGCAATTTTAGCGCCTTTTAATTGCTCATTAGCAATAAATAGACTCCTGCCAGGACCAAAAATATCGCCCTGTTCGTTCACTCTAAATAATCGACGCATATCCAAACTAATATCAAATTTATCAGTAAGTTGAGCTTGCAATTTTGCGCCTATATGTTTGATATTTGTGGTAGAAAATATACCTGCCTCAGAATAATACGGCGCTTTTGCATATAAAGATCGAAAATATCCATCTTCATGCCCTGCCTCACCGCCCGTTGCATAACTTAAAGTAGGGCCAAACTTTAAGTTTGCGAAAGAATACAGCCCAGAAAACTGTGCAAACCATGCTTTAGTATGCTCACTCTTTACTATGCCGGTTTGATGAGCCACGTGAAAAGTGCTACTAAAACGGCCTAATTTTTTACGATATTGGGCTTCAATAGTGTGTCTGCTTTCGTTATTTTCTGCCGTGGTATCGCGGTACCACATGCTGTGCAGCAGTAATTCAGCTGTGCTAAAGTACACACCTGTTATTCTTTCAGAAGATAAATATTTATCATCAAACACGCCTGTTTTGCTAGCCACAGCATAGCCATGGTATGCATTAATTTGCAGCTGGTTAAGGACGTTATTTTGATACATCACGCCATCGAAGCGTCTTCTTACGTTGGTACCTTCGCGCTTACCTAACAACCTTTGGTCTGCAACTGACCAAACTTGTCGACCTAATTTAATAGCATGATTAGGGCTTGTAACACTCAGATAGCCTTGATGCAGATCAAATTCATTATGCTCAAATGAATATTTTCCTTGTGCAAAAGAGGAATCATACGCAGCAATCGTTTCGAGATAAAATAAGCTATTATTACTAAGTGGCAAATCTGCCTTAAGTAGCAGTCGAGCGAAGTTGGTTGATAAATCAGTATCGGAGAGCTCATTATTTTCAATGTGTTGAAACTTAATACGTCCTTCAACGGCAACCTCAGCCAAAACACAACTACTAAGTAAAAGTAATAGTAAAGACAAACCATATCGAGTCATTTAACTTTCTCCGCACGCGACGACTAGCTAAGCTAGCTCATCAGTTAAACCTAAAGAACCACAATAATTGGTTATCTTTATTGTGTAGCTAAACGGATATTAATTTATTCCAGCCAAGCTATTTACGGTATCGGTGTTGTTTACACTAATTTTTTTGCAAACACAGCTGAAATTATAAGTGATTATTAAAAAGATCAATATTATAAAAAATAGCCTGTTACACTCTACTCACGAGAACGTAATGCCATTGTGCGTATAGTTCTTACTCAAACAGTAAATTACTCGAGGTTTTCAGCTAGTAAAAGCGAATGACATCCCAGATAGCACCTACCAATAAAGCATTAAACACTGAGCACTCCTAATAGAGCCTTAAGGTATAAAATGCTTATTAAGTACAGCAATCGTTGTGGCGTTAGTTTCAGCCACGGCTAATGCGAGCAGCGCATATGGATATGGATATGGATATGGAGTGAACTACCCAGCGGCTAAAGATCACAGGGTTTTCTCGTTAAGTAATCGATAAAAATGCAGATCGTATTGCAGCAGGAACAAGTTTACTTGGTTACGATGTATATCGTACAAGCGGTATACAGGGTAAATCTGATGGGTTTACTAAGATTAATGAGGCAATGATTGCTGCTAAAGGTTTGCAGATTGCCAAAGTGAAAAGTCGTCACCATTACGCGTTAACCGATACACTGCTATTAACAGAGAAAGTTATTGAACGTATAGTTCGTCACTCTAGTTATAATCCAATCTCAGCGGTTGCTTAGTCAGCCTATGTAACCTGAGCTCCGGATAATAAACTTAAATATAACTATGATTCAATACATGAGTAAATCTCTTAACCAGAATTTATCCTAAGCGTCTTACGCGGTTATAATGCTGTTAATTAAAGCGAAAATTAATCAGCCCACACAACATAAGTTATGTCGGCTGATTTAGTTATTCAAATAGCCGTGCTAGTTCAGTCTTGTGTTACCGCTCGTCTGCCACTAAAGGCATGCATTAACGTTGTCCCGTCGACTAAGTCAAGCTCACCACCTACCGGTATGCCATGGGCAATACGCGAGGCACCTACTTTGTATTTATGACAAAGCTGGGCAATATAATGTGCGGTGGTTTCGCCTTCAACCGTAGGGTTGGTTGCTAAAATCACCTCATTTATACCGCTTTGAGCCAGCTTTGTCTCTAAAACATCTAGGCCAATTTCTTTAGGGCCAATACCATCAATAGGCGATAAATGCCCCATTAATACAAAGTACAACCCTAAATATTGACCCGTTTGCTCTATAGCAAGTACGTCGCTTGGCGATTCAACAACACATAATATGCCGCTGTCTTGGCGTTTAGTACTTAAACAAATGTCGCACTGCGACTGCTCGCAAAAGGTGCGACATGACTCACAATGACCAACCGCCGTCATAGCTTTTGTCAATGCATTACCAAGTTGAGTGCCCCCTTTACGGTCGCGCTCTAGCAAGTGAAAAGCAATACGTTGCGCTGACTTAGGGCCAATGCCCGGCTGACAACGCAATGCTTCTATAAGCTGAGTTAAACTAGCTGAAAGTTGCATATAGGCTTAAAACGGCATTTTCATACCTGGTGGTAATTGCATACCGCCAGTTACTTTGCCCATACGCTCTTGTGTTTCGTCTGCTACACGGCGAACAGCATCGTTACATGCTGCTGCAAGTAAGTCTTCAATCATGTCTTTGTCGTCTTGCATTAAGCTCTCATCAAGCTCTACGCGACGAACGTTGTGATTACCTAGCATAGTTACTTTAACTAAACCGGCACCGGCTTCGCCTACAACTTCTAATGTTGCAATTTCGTCTTGGGCTTTTTGCATGCGATCTTGCATTTGCTGCGCCTGCTTCATCATGTTACCCATTCCACCTTTAAACATAACTTTCTCTCTTTCTTTTTTAATACATTAACTAGGTTACTAAATAAGGGCTGTTGTAATAAATTACAATGCCTGAATGCTGTTTTCGTCAATTTCGGCGCTAAATAGCTGCTGAAATTGTACTATATTATCGTCTGAGGTGATCACATCTATTGCTTGCTGATGACGACCTGCATCAATTTTTTGCTGAATTAAGTAAGGCGAATCAATCACCCCTTTAGCAAAATTAATACTCAGTGTTACATTGTGCTCATAAATACTGGATAACGCCGCATCAAGTCTTTGGCGTAGCATGGGCGTATCTAAATGTTTTTGTGATTCATCAACATCTATATGCAAATTATTGCCTTGCTTAGTAAAAATAGAGTGCAACGCAAACTGGCGCATACGCCCGCCTAATCCCATGCGTTTAATTAAATATGCCCACTCGTCTTGCTGATGCGCAAAGCGAATTTCGCTTATTGGGCTCTGAAAATCATCAGGCGCTGGAATGCTAGGCTGCGCTACAACAACTTCGGGTACTTTTTGCGGGTTAATTTGCTCAAGTAACTCAGGGGCTAAATTTTCGGTAATTGTTTGGTGCTTTGCTTTAAAGTCTATTTTTCGCTCAGGCTTTGACTCAAACTGAGCTTGGCTTGCTGCCTTGTTTTGGCTCCCCGCTAGTGGGAGCTGTGGCTTTTTTTCGCTCTCACCTGCGAAATCATTAGGCCACGGCGGCGGATTATCTGCGTGTGTTTGCTGCGCATTATTGTTAGCTCTACTGTGATTAATTGCATCGCTATTTGTTGTAACATTTTGCTCATTGCTGTTACTGCTATTAGCTGTAAAACGACTCGGGCGAGTGTTAGCAGAGCTTAAATTTGCTGTATTTTGCTGCTCCGTCTCTTTTGCATTTGAGAGCTTACCCGCACCCGATATATTTCTATCTCTTAAAATACGTGCAATAGCAGATTGCGCTCGCGCTTCTTGTTCGCTAATTGAGGTGGCTTGGCTTTGCTGAGCTTGCGCTGCCGTATTTGTTGCAGGGTTAAACCCTTGATCAACCGCACTACTAATAACATCATCAAACTGTGCAGCTAATGAGTGCTCTAAATTACTTTGCTGTAAGTAGGCTTCATCTTCGCTTTGACGCTGGGCTTGCTCGTCAGTAACGTCATTTGTATGCTGATGTTGCTGAGTTACTAATTGCTCACTCGCCGCTTCATTTGGCACAGCCGACACAATTGTTGGCTCTACTGCTTGCTCAACTGCTGGTACCGTAGTTGAAACCTGCTGCGTTGTACTAGAGTTATTATTAAGTGGATCGGGCGCTACGTTTTGCGGCTCTGATAGCTTAGCGACCTCAGCTGGTTTTGGCTCAATAATTTGTGGTTGCGTTGTATCATTATTTTGAGCTGTGCTTGGTAGCGGTTTACTTTTATTTAAAATATCACGTAAGGCACTAGCCTTTGTCGTATTACTTTGCACCGGCTGTGTATTTACAGCTACTGGTTGCTGACTTTGTGTATCAATTGGTTGAAACGCTAACAGCCTCAGCATAATCATTTCAAAGCCTAAACGAGGCTCTGGCGCCCATTGTAGATCTTTTTTACCGTTTAACAGTAGCTGATAGTAAATTTGAATTTGCTGTGGATTTGTATTTTGAGCAACATGCGTGATGTAATCGGCATTTGTTTCATCAAGGGCGGCAGCTTCAGGCACTAATTGGCTTAACTGTGTCAAATGCGTTAATGCAATTAAATCATCTAGTAAGGCCACATAATTAGGATTTCTGCTAGCAACATTAGCTACTTCTTTCATTAGCGCTGCGCCATCTTGGGCAAGTAACGCGGCTAGTAAACTTTGGCTATAATGGGTGTCCATTAAACCAAGCATAGTTTGTACAGCTTGGTTATTAATATCACCATTAGTTTGCGCTATAGCTTGATCGGTTAAGCTAAGTGCATCTCGCATACTACCGTCTGCGGCTTTGGCAATAATACGCAAAGCATCGTCGTCAAAGTTCAGTTTTTCATGCGTCAGTACGTGTTCAAGCTGAGTTTTTATTTCACTTTGCGATAACGCATTTAAGTTAAATTGTAAGCAGCGAGATAATATAGTGACAGGTAGCTTTTGTGGATCGGTAGTCGCAAGTAAAAACTTCACGTGCTCAGGCGGCTCTTCCAACGTTTTTAGTAACGCATTAAAGCTGTGCTTAGAAAGCATGTGAACTTCATCGATTAGGTATACTTTATAACGGCCCCGTGTAGGCGCGTATTGTACGTTATCGAGTATTTCGCGAGTATCTTCTACTTTAGTGCGCGAAGCTGCATCTATTTCGAGTAGGTCAATGTAACGTCCTGCTTCTATATCTTTACAGCTACTACATTGACCACACGGATTTGCCGAAATGCCTTCATCACAATTTAAGCTTTTAGCAAAAATACGCGCTATTGTGGTTTTACCCACACCTCGGGTTCCAGTGAATAAATAAGCGTGGTGCAGTCTATTTTGCGTTAGCGCATTAACCAGCGCTTGTTTAACATGAGACTGTCCAACCAATTCATGAAAGGTTTGTGGACGCCATTTTCTCGCTAGAACCTGATAACTCATCGATTACTCGCCTTCGAATTCAACCAATTTTAGGATTTTAATACCCATTTTTGCGATACGCTTTTCACCACCAAGCTCTGGTAATGAAACAACAAATGCTGCATCAGTGGCTTCGCCACCTAATTTTTGCACTAATTTAATGGTTGCTTCAATAGTACCACCGGTTGCTAGTAAGTCATCCACAAGCAATACTTTGTCACCTGGAACGATAGCATCTACATGCAGTTCTAATGTGTCTTCGCCATATTCAAGTAGGTAGTCTTGACGAACAACTTCACGCGGCAGTTTGCCAGGCTTACGCACTGGAATAAATGGAATACCCAAAGCATAAGACAAGGGTGCACCAAAAATAAAACCTCGTGATTCAGTACCAATAATTTTGGTAAAGCCCTGATCTTTATATGCAGCAATAAAAGCATCGATAGTCGCTTTAAATGCATCTGGGTTTGCCATTAGTGTCGTTACATCGCGAAACATAATGCCCGCTTTAGGGTAATCAGCAATAGTAGTTATGCTGTTTTTGATAATTGCTGGTGTTACTTGAGTCATAATTTTAACTGCTCAATGGTTTATATTACAAAGCAGCTGATTATAACCTTAAGTGACCTTTGATTGCGAGTTTGACGTTATTATAAAAGGTGTTTTAACCGTTTCAGGCGAGGGGAAGTTTTATAAATAAGGCTGTTGGTAACAACAGCCTTGAGATAAATAATTAAGATAACACAGCAAACCAGCCAACAATTGCATTTAAGCAACCAATACCTACAAATATAGCTACGAAGCCAAAAAAGTACGCTGCATTGAACGGATCTTTAAATTCTTTATCATCTGACATTTTTACAACCTTTTATTAAGCACGACACATAAGGGCGTCATAATAAACGATGTAAAATAATCTATAAAGAGCTTAAGCTTGATTTTTTGTCACTATAATCCCAAGCTCAGCCATGGCACGTAAAGTAACAAGTGCGCCTTGGGCAATTTGTGCAGCGCTAAACTGCACAGCATGGCGGGTTACTTGCTCGCAAATAGTATCGAGTATCAAACCATCATGCTCACTTATAATCGATAATAACAAGGCTGTCATAGCATTAGTTGTTAAAAATTGAACTTCATCATCGCCATCGCGATATACAACAAAATAATTTGGCTGTGCTGATGGTTGTTGCGGCTGAAACTGCGTACTTATTGTTTGCACCGCAAATTGGTAACTTAAATTACGTGCAGTACTTGATAAGTACAAACGCGCAGAAGCAACCTGATCAGACGCTATGAGTTGCTCATTTTCAGCCTGCTGTGTAATAGCTACATCTAATTCAATCCATTCATAATGGGCAAGCTCGAGCATAAATGGCGGATCATATTTTTGCATCTCATAATTACTTGATAAATAATTAATGAACTCCCCTGCTATATCTAAAAAATACGGTGAGTGACAATCATATTCACTAAAAAATCGGCGAATAAGCATTTGCCATTGTTTATCGCTGTATAAGGTTTTTAACACCGGAAAACCTGACGAAATAAACCCAACAATATTATTAAAAAATAAATCGCGGTAAATCGCCATGCGTCTATCTTCAATCCCTTGCGGCTTTTTATTTTGGCTGGGTTTGCGAATATGCGCCATAAATTCGTTTTGTATTTCAATAAAGCTCATAACTAAATACTCCTTTTGCAGGCACTCTAGGTTCAGACATGCTTATTAAGCTCGCTGTTTGATTAATGATTTATCAAGGTATTTTGCTTGCAGGTTATGAATAATATCTAGCTCTTTGGTTAATACATTAATGGTCGGTATATTAAAATCTCGCTCGAGCAACGTCGAAAATACACCGTGAGTTTGGTACGCTTTATCGAGTAACTGCCAAACTGGGTCAATTACATCTGCACCATGAGTATCTACAATTAGATCATCTGCTTCATTGTAATGCCCAGCTACATGGCCGTAAGCAATGCGCTGTGTAGGTAATCCGGTTAAAAAGGCTTCGGCGTCATAACCATGGTTTACTGAGTTCACATAAATATTATTCACATCGAGTAACAGCTTACAATCAGCTTGCTCTAAAATAGCATTAGTAAACGCCAGCTCTGACATTTTCTGCCCTGGGGCTGCGTAATAAGACACATTTTCTATAGCAATTTGGCGCCCTAATATATCTTGTACTTGTTTGATACGCGGCACTACATGAGCAATCGCTTCTAAAGTAAACGGAATAGGCATTAAATCGTACATATGCCCAGTGCCAGAGCAGTAACTTAAGTGCTCGCTGTAAATTTTTACATCATGTTCATCAAAAAACTTTTTTAGTGATTTTACAAATTCAATATCAATTGGCGCAGTTGAGCCAATTGAGAGCGATAAGCCATGACAAGCAAAACTATTAGCACTGGTTAATGCTTTAAATTGTTTTTTAAAACGCCCACCTAATTTCAGCCAATTTTCTGGAGCAACTTCCATAAAATCGACTTGTTTAGGTACATGCATTAGTAACTCGTCGAGCATTTCTCTGCGTAAGCCTAAACCAACCATACCTAAGTCAGTATTTATAATTTGTGTCATAACCACTCCCAACAAAAAGGGCCAACCGGCCCTTTATTCTATATGGTATTAAAGTATTTAACCTGAAGTAAAGTTATTCTACTTTAATAAATTTTAATGACCGCCACACTTACCTTCACCACACTTGCCTTCTTTTTTGGCTTTTGCATCTACGTCACTTTTAGCTTCGCCACATTTGCCTTCTTTTTTAGCTTTTGCATCTGCGCCACATTTAGCTTCGCCACATTTGCCTTCTTTTTTAGCTTTTGCATCTGCGCCGCATTTAGCTTCGCCACATTTGCCTTCTTTTTTAGCTTTTGCATCTGCGCCACATTTAGCTTCG
>NZ_JACJDO010000060.1:0-15380 GCF_014163535.1 Pseudoalteromonas sp. SR45-4 | reverse complement strand
AATAAACTTATCTCAAGCAGCTATTTTCAGCGCTAACTGCGTTGAATTTACTTGCAATAGGCCAGCTATTGACGCGTAAATTCGCCTTGTTTTCACTGAAAACCTCTGGCTAGAGAAAATAAAATCAAATATAACGATGATTCAATACGTTAGTAAATCTCTTAACCAGAGCTCAGGTTAAGTATGTATATCTTAATACAGGAGTTTTGGGCACACGGTTAAAAAATCAACCCCAAGGTGTGAGTATTTACTCTAAGGTGAGTTTATAAGTGGATTAACTGATTTCTATAGCGCTATAACTTTTATTTAAACTACTCTAAAATGAATGCTATTAACTTAACAACAATAGATGCGAAATTATTATGCACCCACACATTAGTAAGCTTTATAACAGTGCGTTAAAGCCAAGCCGATTAATTATAGGCCTAATGAGTGGTACCTCGTTAGATGGGCTTGATGTTGCCTTATGTAAAATAACTGCCGCGGGTGTGCATACCCAAATTGAGGTTTTAAAGTTTACTACGGTTGATTATAGCGATGATTATAAAACAAAAATAAAGCAGGTATTCGCCAAGCGTGAATGCAACTTAGAATACCTTACGTTACTGCACCCTTGGGTTGGTAAATTACATGGTGACATGGTTAATCAGTGTTTAAAAAGCTGGCAGATAAACCCAGCCAACATAGACGTAATAGCCAGCCACGGACAAACTATTTACCATTGCCCTAAAAGCCAGCATCAGTATAACGACTTTAACAATGGCACTTTACAAATTGGCGATAGCGACCAAATAGCCGTTACTACAGGTATTACTACCATTGGCGATTTTCGGCAAAAGCATATAGCAGCAGGCGGCGAGGGCGCACCACTTGCCGTGTATGGTGATTATTTATTTTTTTCAAGCTCTGACGAAAATCGTATTTTACTCAATATGGGCGGTATAGCTAACCTCACTTTTTTACCCCAAAATGGTGATAGCAACGCAGTATTTAGCTCTGACATTGGTCCATGTAATACCATTATGGACGCCTATGTGCAGCGTTATTTTAATAACATGCATTACGATGAAAACGCTGCGATAGCGAAAGCGGGCGTTATTAATAGTGCGTTACTAACAGCGCTTTGCGACAATCATTTTTTAACCCTAAAAATGCCAAAAACTACTGGCCCTGAAGTGTTTAATCTGGCTTATTTAGAGGCTGCGCAACAGGCTTCAAATACCCAAAAGTTAAGTCATCAAGACGTAATGGCCACCTTAAACCGCTTTACCGCAGAGGTTATTGCCAATGCGCTAAATACGTGTGTAAAAATGGCGCCCAATAGTGTGGTGTATGCCAGTGGCGGCGGCATTCACAATTTACTCTTAATGCAACATTTAGTAACGCTTTGTCCGGCCATAAAAGGTTTTAAAAATACTCACGCATTAGGGGTTGATCCCGACGCGAAAGAAGCGGTACTTTTTGCTATTTTAGCTAACGAATGCTTAGCCGGTGAGCAGCTACACCTTGATAATAAAGCTCAAGGAATTGCAGGCGTTACTATGGGTAAAGTGAGTTTTGCAGATTGAAACCACATATTCTAGGCTTAATTTTTAAGCTTAATTTTTTAGGTGAGACCTAGCCAAACTCACTGTTTGGCCTTTGCATAACTGCGACTTACTGTTATAGGGTAAGCTTATTTTTTTGCGCTGCCATTAGCGTGAATATTGTTTTGTAGTAATTAATTGCAGCTGCGCTTTAATTATTATAAAAATGTTATTGCTTATTTACTTTTTAAAGATGCACCAATCCTCCCTTAGTTTCGCCCCTCAGACCTTAGTGGTGCACTTTTATAACTAAAAAGACCAAACCCATCCTAATCAACTATGCGCTTTTTTAAAACATAATGCATAGTTATTAAATGCAGTGTAAATGGGCTGTTAATAACTATTTTTGACTATATATATTCATATAATCTGAATGTATATTCATTTCTTGGTTGACTCAGCGTTATTTTACGGCTAGTTTTTATCCCCCTTTGATTAAAGTTTTCACTAATAAATACTGCACTATACAAATTCAAAAAAGATTTTACAGTGGCTGTTTTAGGCATTTTAACGATTTTTTGAATGAGATAAGCGCATACCTCGAGTATATAAAAATATATGACTTAATTAGTAAGCACAATTTAGCTGATAGCAATAGGCTGATGAAATAGGAATAAGTAATGAATGATATGAGCAAAAAATCCCAAGGTCTTTATCGCGCTGAATTTGAACATGACAGTTGCGGCATTGGCTTTGTCGCTAACCTTAAGGGTAAAAAGTCACACGATATTATCGAAAATGCACTCACCATGCTCAGCTGCATGGAACATCGTGGTGGAACAGGGTTTGACGTTAAAAGTGGTGATGGTGCTGGTATTCTTATTCAAATTCCTCATGAGTTTTTCCGTCAAGAAACCGCAAAGCTAGGGTGGACGCTGCCAAGCGCCTTAAACTATGGTGTGGGGATGATTTTTTTCCCGCGCGATAAAGCACTTAGCGACGCGTGTAAAAAAATACTAAATCAAAATATTGCCGAACTGGGTTTAACCTTAATAGGGTATCGGGATGTTCCGGGCGATAACTCTATGTTAGGCGCGGCTTCATTTGAAAGCGAGCCAAATATTGAGCAAGTGTTTATTGCTAAGCCGCAAGCGCTAAGCGCACAAGAATTTGAACGTAAGCTGTTTGTGCTGCGTAAATACACCTCGCATAAAATTAATGGTTTAGATTTCACCGAACGTGACGAATTTTATGTAACCTCAATGTCATCTACCAAAATTGTTTATAAAGGCCAGTTTACTACCGAGCAAGTGCGCCAGTATTACCTTGATCTGCAAGACGAGCGTACTATTTCGGGAATGGCGATGTTTCATTCTCGTTTTTCAACCAATACTTTTCCTGCTTGGCGCCGCGCTCAGCCGTTTCGTTATATAGCCCACAATGGTGAAATTAATACGGTACGCGGTAATATTAACTGGATGAATGCTCGTGAGGCATTGTTTAGCTCGGTTAATTTTAGCGATGCTGAATTGAATATGTTAAATCCGGTGTGTAATAACGATAACTCAGATTCGGCTAATCTTGATATGGCTATTGAGCTATTAGTGCTCAGCGGACGGTCTTTGGCGCAAGTAATGATGATGATGGTGCCAGAAGCATGGCAAACACAAACCAATATGGATGCCACCAAGCGCGCATTTTATGAATACTATGCGTGTATTATGGAGCCATGGGATGGCCCAGCATCGTTATCGTTTACCGATGGCAACGTTATTGGTGCAACACTTGACCGTAATGGTTTGCGCCCTTCGCGTTACTTGTTAACCGAAGATGGCACGCTAGTGATGGGCTCTGAAACCGGTGCATTGTGCGTTGATCAATCAACGGTTGTTGAAAAAGGGCGTTTGCAACCGGGTAAAATATTTATTGCTGACTTAGAGCAAGGTCGCATTATTAGTGATGACGAAGTAAAACAACACGTTAGCTCGGCTCAGCCGTATGCTCGTTGGTTAGCTGAAAACAAAATTGAATTAGACAATTTACCCGTTCCTAGCGCGTCTTTTGCCCAGCCGCCATTGGCAGAGCTGCGAAAAATACAAAAAGCATTTGGTTACACCAGCGAAGATCTTAACCTAGTACTAGCGGGTATGGTTGGTACGGCTAAAGAGCCACTAGGCGCTATGGGTACCGACACGCCGCTTGCAGTGCTGTCGCATCGCCCGCAACAATTATCACATTATTTTAAGCAGTTATTTGCGCAAGTAACCAACCCACCTATTGACCCTATTCGTGAAGAATTGGTTATGTCGTTGCGCGGTTATATTGGCCGCTCACTTAACTTGCTCGATGAAACACCTGGGCATTGCCATAAGGTTGAAATAGAACAGCCTGTATTGACCAATGAGCAATTACGCAAACTACAGTATATAGATAACAATCATCTTCAAGCTAAAACGATCGACATTACTTTTAAAGCCAGCGGTGGGCCAGGTGCACTAAAAAGAGCACTGGATCGTATTTGTTTATATGCCAAAAATGCCGTTGAAGATGATTATGAAATACTCATTTTAAGTGACCGTGGCGTAGACAGCGACCATGTTGCTATACCTTCGGTATTGGCAACAGCTGCGGTGCATCACTATTTAATTCGTGAAAAACTACGCTCATCTGCCGATATAATTTTGGAGTCGGGTGATATACGCGAAACGCATCATTTTGCTACTGTTATTGGTTATGGCGCTGCGGCAGTTAACCCGTATTTAGCCCTAGAGAGCATGTATGGTTTACGTGATGAAGGCGTACTTGATACTAACTTAACGAATGAACAAATTACCCAAAAATACACCAAAGCGGTAGGCAGCGGCTTGTTAAAAACCTTCTCTAAAATGGGTATTTCAACGCTACAGTCGTATTTAGGTGCGCAAGTTTTTGAAGCCTTAGGCATTAACTCAGAGGTTATTGATCAGTACTTTACCGGTACGGTTAGCCGCATTGAAGGCTTAAGCCTAGATCAAATTGCCCAAGAGGCGCTATTACGCCACCGTGAGGGTTTCCCTGAGGCCAACCGCATTGCTATAGATAAACTACTGCCTACAGGCGGAGAA
The DNA here is from genome assembly GCF_014163535.1 of Pseudoalteromonas sp. SR45-4. Lineage (NCBI taxonomy): Bacteria > Pseudomonadati > Pseudomonadota > Gammaproteobacteria > Alteromonadales > Pseudoalteromonadaceae > Pseudoalteromonas > Pseudoalteromonas sp. SR45-4. The sequence goes on along the minus strand of NZ_JACJDO010000060.1, from coordinate 10,750 downwards.
TACTCGTGGCGTCATGATGGTGAACGGCACTTATTTAATCCCACGGTAATTCGCTTACTGCAGCATTCAACAGCCAGTAATAATGTTGAGCAATTTAAACAGTATGCAAAAACGGTGGACGATCAAAGTAAAGAAGCCTTTACCTTAAGGGGTTTATTACAATTGAATAGCGATCGTCCTGCTATTGCCTTGAGCGAAGTGGAACCGGTTGCCAATATTTTTAAACGTTTTGCCTCGGGTGCCATGTCGTTTGGCTCAATTTCGTGGGAAGCACACACTACTTTAGCCATAGCTATGAACCGCATTGGCGGTAAAAGTAACAGCGGTGAGGGCGGCGAAGACCCAATTCGTTATACTGCGCTTGAAAATGGCGATTCGATGAATTCGCGAATTAAACAAGTGGCTTCGGGTCGTTTTGGTGTTACTAGCCATTATTTAGCGAATGCCGATGAGCTACAAATAAAAATGGCGCAGGGCGCAAAACCGGGCGAAGGTGGGCAATTACCCGGCGATAAAGTAGATGCATGGATAGGTAAAACTCGTGGCTCTACGCCAGGGGTGGGCTTGATTTCGCCGCCGCCACACCATGATATTTATTCTATTGAAGATTTATCGCAACTTATTTTTGATCTTAAAAACGCCAACCGCGACGCGCGCATTAACGTTAAATTAGTATCAGAAGCGGGTGTAGGTACGGTTGCATCGGGTGTGGCAAAAGCTTATGCCGATGTGGTATTGATTGCGGGCCACGATGGCGGCACCGGTGCGTCACCACTGAGCTCAATTAAACATACGGGCTTACCGTGGGAACTGGGTTTGGCTGAAACGCATCAAACTTTGGTGCGTAATAAACTGCGTAGCCGTATTACGGTACAAACCGATGGGCAACTTAAAACGCCACGCGACTTAGCCATTGCAACGCTACTTGGTGCAGAAGAGTATGGTATGGCTACCACAGCATTGGTGGTTGAGGGATGTATTATGATGCGTAAGTGTCATTTAAATACTTGCCCAGTTGGTATTGCCACACAAGATAAAGGCCTGCGCGACAAGTTTACTGGTCGTGCCGATATTTTAGTTAACTTTTTTACCATGATGGCAGAAGGTTTACGCGAAATTATGGCTGAGCTTGGTTTTAGAAGTATTGAAGAAATGGTAGGCCAAACTCAGTGCCTTACACAGCGCAAAGATGTTGACCATTGGAAATACCAAGGCGTTGACTTAACTCCACTATTACACAAAGCAGAATGCGCTGAAAACGAAACTCTGTATCAATCAATAAAGCAAAAGCATTTAATCGACGACATTATCGATCGCAAAATGATCAAAGATGCTCAAGCGGCACTAGAGTCTGGGCAAAGTGTGGCGCTTGAATACGATGTGATTAACACTGACAGAACCATAGGGGCGATGATCTCTAACGAAATCTCTAAAAAGTACCATGCAGATGGCTTACCGCAAGATACTATTAAGGTTAAGTTTAACGGCTCAGCGGGACAAAGCTTTGGTTGTTTTTCAACCAAGGGTTTACGTTTTGAACTTGAAGGCGATGCCAACGACTACTTTGGTAAAGGACTCTCTGGCGCAAATTTAGTGGTGTACCCTAGTAAACAAGCTAAGTTTGCTGCTAGTGAAAATATCCTCATTGGTAATGTGGCCTTTTTTGGAGCAACTTCGGGTAGCGCCTTTATACGCGGTATAGCGGGGGAGCGTTTTTGTGTACGTAACTCGGGCGCAACAGCCGTTGTTGAAGGTGTGGGGGATCACGGTTGTGAATACATGACCGGCGGTAAAGTGGTTATTTTGGGCGCAACTGGTCGAAACTTTGCTGCAGGTATGTCGGGCGGTGTTGCTTACGTACTTGATGTAAATAATGACTTTGCGGCTAAATGCAATATGGAAATGGTCGCACTTGAAAGTGTAGATACCGACGCTGAAAGCCACGAATTAAAAGCCTTAATTAGCCAACATTTTGATGCTACAGGTTCAGATGTTGCCAGTGATTTATTAAAAGATTGGAACAGCAATGTTAAGCGCTTTGTTAAAGTAATGCCGATTGATTACAAACGCATGCAAGGTTATATGAATGATGTACGCAGTAGCGGAAAATTCACCTCGGAATATGATATTGCCGTTGAAGCATTCGACATTCATTTAAACAACATAGCTAGCGCTAAAGCTTAAGCTGCCAAGGAGAATATATTATGGGAAATCCAACAGGGTTTATCAACGTAGGTCGTGCCTTGCCAACTGAGCGTAACGCAGGTGAACGTTTAATTGACTGGCTGGAAGTATATGAAGAAATACCACAAGCAGATGTAGAGCAGCAAGCTTCGCGTTGTATGGATTGTGGCGTGCCGTTTTGTCAGTCGGCAAAATCAGAATTTGCACCGGCAGTAGCAGGATGTCCGGTAAATAATGTAATACCGGAGTGGAATGACTTAATTTATCGCGGCCGCTGGCAAGATGCAGTAGAGCTATTGCATAAAACCAATAACTTTCCTGAGTTTACTGGGCGTGTATGCCCAGCCCCTTGTGAGGGGGCATGTGTACTGGGTATTAACGCCGATCCGGTGGCTATTAAGTTACATGAAAAAGAAATTATTGATCATGCCTTTAAGCAAGGTTGGGTGGTTGCTGAGCCACCTGCATCTCGCACTGGTAAAAATGTAGCCGTAATTGGTTCGGGCCCAGCGGGCCTTGCCGCTGCAGCACAGTTAAATAAAGCTGGCCATATGGTTACTGTATATGAGCGCGCCGACCGCATTGGTGGCTTGCTAATGTATGGTATTCCAAACATGAAGCTACAAAAAGAATTAGTGCAACGTCGGGTTGATATTTTAGCCCAAGAAGGCATTGTTTTTGTTACTAATACTGAAGTAGGCAAAGACATTAGTGTGGCGCAGTTAGAAACTGACTTTGACTCAGTCGTGTTATGTATTGGTGCCACAGTACCGCGCGACTTACCCGTTGCAGGGCGCGAGCTTAACGGTGTGCATTTTGCGATGGACTTTTTAACAGCCAATACCAAAAGCTTGCTCGATAGCGAACATCAAGACGGAGCGTTCATTAATGCGAAAGGCAAAAATGTAGTGGTTATAGGTGGCGGTGATACCGGCACCGACTGTATTGGTACTGCGCTTCGCCATCAGTGTAAAAGTGCTATTCAGCTAGAAATTATGCCTCGTCCACCCGAGCAACGCGACGAGAGCAGCAATCCTTGGCCACAATGGCCAAAACGTTTGTTGGTTGATTACGGCCAAAAAGAAGCTATTGCAGTGCAAGGCCAAGATCCACGTCAATATTTAGTGATGACTAAAAAAATTGAAAGTGACGGGCAAGGTAATGTTAAAGCTGTGCACACTGTAGATATTACTTGGCAACTTAACGATAAAGGGCAAATGGTGCCACAAGAAGTAGCGGGCAGTGAAAAGATAATTCCTGCCGATATAGTACTGATTGCTATGGGCTTTATGGGGCCAGAAGGTGGCCTTGTTGCACAATTTGGTTTAGAGCAAGATGCTCGCTCTAATATTGCAGCACAGTACGATAAGTTTGCTACAAGCAAGCCTGGCGTATTTGCCGCAGGCGATAGTCGTCGCGGACAAAGCTTAATTGTGTGGGCAATAGATGAAGGTCGACGCTGCGCGCGTGAGGTTGACAGCTATTTAATGGGTAAAAGCTATTTGCCTTAAAGCGATTACAAGTCTGTAAACTTTAACTGCTTTAAAAGTTAAAACCATCTATTATAGCAAGCCCTACCGCATTAATTATGCAAGGTGGGGCTTGTTTTTATAATTTGTTCTATTAATAAACCTTGTAAAAAGTAGGTAAGGTAAGAAATGACTTCTGAAAAACCACGTAAATATTCACAAAAAATTGTAGATGGTAGCGCTCAGGCTCCTAGTCGTTCTATGTTACGAGCGGTAGGTTTTAATGATGACGATTTTAAAAAATCTCAAGTTGGTATTGCCTCTACATGGTCTATGGTAACACCGTGCAATATGCACATTAATACACTTGCCGAAGAAGTGGGTAAAGGCGTAGATAGCGCCGGTGCGAAAAGCGTTATTTATAATACCATTACCGTATCCGATGGTATTTCTATGGGCACCGAAGGGATGAAATATTCTTTAGTATCACGCGAAGTAATTTGCGACTCTATAGAAGCGGTATCGGCGGGTATGGGCCACGACGGTATTATTGCTATTGGCGGTTGTGATAAAAATATGCCGGGTTGCTTAATGGGCTTAGCACGTTTAAACCGCCCCTCTATATTTGTGTACGGCGGTACAATTTTACCCGGTGAAAATCATACCGATATAGTTTCGGTATTTGAAGCGGTGGGCAGCTACGCGGCAGGCGATATTCCAATTACGCAATTAGAACATATTGAAAAAACAGCCATACCAGGGGCCGGTTCGTGTGGTGGTATGTACACGGCAAATACGTTAGCCTCAGCAATAGAAGCTTTAGGCATGAGCATGCCAAATAGTTCTGCGCAAAATGCTATTTCACAAAACAAAAAACAAGACTGTATTGATGCGGGTAAAGCGATTGTTTATTTGCTAGAGCATGACATTAAACCTTCCGATATTATGACCAAAAAAGCGTTTGAAAATGCAATTACGCTGATCATTACCTTAGGCGGCTCAACCAATGCGGTGCTGCATTTAATTGCTATGGCTGATGCGGTAGGCGTTGAAGTAACATTGGATGACTTTGTGCGTATTGGCGATAAAACACCAGTAATTGCCGACTTGCGCCCAAGCGGTCAATATTTAATGTCGGAGTTGATTGAAATTGGTGGCATTCAGCCACTGATGAAGCGTTTATTAGATGCCGGTATGCTGCACGGTGACTGTATGACAGTGACAGGCAAAACCATGGCCGAAAATTTAGCCGATGTAGCAGATTACCCAGCAGGGCAAAATATTATTTTACCTTTTGATCAGCCAATTAAAAAAGACAGTCATTTAGTTATATTAGCTGGCAACTTAGCGCCAGAAGGGGCAGTGTCAAAAATTACGGGTAAAGAGGGTTTACGCTTTACCGGCAACGCAAAAGTATATGACTCAGAAGAGCAAGGTTTTGCCGCTATTATAGATGGGCAAGTAGTAGCCGGAGACGTTGTAGTAATTCGCTATGAAGGTCCTAAAGGTGGCCCAGGTATGCGTGAAATGCTAAGCCCCACTTCAGCTATTATGGGTAAAGGTTTAGGTAACGATGTGGCGCTTATTACCGATGGTCGTTTTTCAGGTGGTAGTAGGGGTTTTGTTGTGGGGCACGTTACACCAGAAGCTTACGAAGGCGGCGCCATTGCACTAGTAGAAAATGGTGACAGCATTACTATTGACGCGCAAAGCCGTGAAATGACTCTTAATATTACTGATGAAGAAATGGCCAGTAGGAAACAACGTTGGCAACAACCTGCGCCAAAATACACCCGCGGATTACTAGCAAAATATGCCAGAACAGTAAGCTCAGCTTCTACCGGAGCCGTGACCGATAAGCCAAGTTAAGGCACAATTAATCGCTAAAATTAGCGATTAAAACTCCCCTAAATAGAGCGAGTTTTAATCCGCAAAGATCAACACGCCCTAGATAACCTTGTTACTTTATTTGTAATTTAAGTAACAAGGTTATAAATCGCTCAAGTTTTTAGTTGGCCGACCGATATATACTTAATAGCAGTTTGCGATTAAGGATGATCATGATTAACAATGGGTCAAATAACCACTCTAGTTTAGCGACAAAGCAAGTACTGCCAGTTGATAATGCAAACCATACCCTTAGCAGCAAACTGCAACATAGCCCACTCGAAATAGCGCCAAAATTAATACCAGAGTTAGCAACAGAGTTAGCAACAAAGTTAACACCAGAGCAATCACCCAAAATAACGTCCGATTTTCTCAGTCAGTTTAGCGACGAAAAAGTTGTCCAATTACTGCAACAACAACTTTCGGTGCTGATCACTCCTGCAAAAAAAGCAAATATATCGAGCTACCACTACAGCGCTGAAGAGTTAGCTATACGTACTGTAATAACGAGTCAGCAAGAAGGGCTACTTAAAAATGAGCATAGCGATAAGCTCATACAACGCTTAAATAAATCGGTAACAGATATTCAGGGTGCTTACGCCAACACCAGTGATATTTTATTTAACCTGGGGCAATTAGGGCATCAACAAACATCATTTTTAGCCTCTAGTCAGCAGCGTGTTGAGCGTGCGCTTAATCCTTATATGGAGAGTATTAATCGCAGCAAGCATGAGGATGACGATAACTACCGCTTTCAATTATCAGTAAAAACCAAAGAAGGCGATATTATTAATATTACCTTTAACTCATCGCAAGGTTATGATGAAAGTGCTGGTAAAACGGCTGATAATTTTAGCCTTAGCTATGAAGTAGAAGGGGATTTGTCAGAGGCTGAGCATCAGGCGCTAACTGAAGTACTTGCAGGTGTAGGTGAAATGGCTGATGAGTTTTTTAAAGTCAGTCAATATGCTAACAGCCGTTATGTGCCGGTAAACCAAGGCGATATGAACTTAGACTTTTTAGCTGATTTTAATCATCAGCAGTTATCTGGTTTTGATGTGTCTTTTTCAACGACCGAAGGTGAGAGCGTTTTATCTACTGAAAACAATCTTGATTTTAGCTACAGCATAGATGAAAGTATGCAGCAGCAAGCGCTGGTATTTAAATCGGATCGCGGTGCTAATAAAATCGACTTTACCTTAGATATGGCTACGGTAGGCGCTAAAGATAACCAGCAAATGCAGCAGTATCTTGCCTCATTAGATAAAAACCTTGAAGACAGCCGCCATAATAGTAGCGACGAGAAAGCGTCTGCATTTGGTAAAAAAGGCGATGCAAATATGCAGCAAGGCTTTGCTTTATTTAAAGGCGCATTTACGAGCATGTCCTCAGCAGCGCAGCGTTATAGCAAGTTAGAGTCACTAGCAACGCAGCAGTTTAGTGATGGTCGCGCCATGGTGGCAGATTTAGTCGATAACATGATCACGAACGATCCTCGCTATCAAGGGCTTGGCAACAGTACGCAAAATTCTTTAGGGGCGGGTATTTCTAAGTTAGCTGATTTTGATGCAAAATTTGAGTTTGCCATGGACAGAGGCGACTATCAGCCTAAAAGTAACGTTGCGCTAAGCCAAGCCACCGAGCAACAAAAGTCAGGTGAGCTAAAAGGGGTTACGCAAAGTAAAAACGTAAGTAGCCATTTTGACTACCAGAATACCCGGCCCGATTATTACGACAGCGAAGAAAGTTACAATATTAATACCGCCGTTAAAAATAACGAGTTAGTTGGGCTTGACCAATACCAGCAAATAGATATTGATAAAAAAACCTATCAATACAACCAAGATAAATCGCAGTATGAGCTAAAAATGGCACTTACTGAAAAAACCACTCACGAAAGTAACATTCGTCTTATTAACGACATTTGGCTTGAAAGCAACGAAAACAGCCACAAAATGGATAAAAAAGAACGTATAAACGAGATTGGTGAGCCAGATGATTTTAAAAATACCAACCATTATTCACATAATAAGTTAGTTACATTAATTGGTGATTTAGACAAATTAGCGCAAGATAAAGATGCAAGACGAGAGTATTTAACGCAGTTATCGCAAGTAAACTTTTTTATGGATAACAATAAATAATGGCTTGATTATAGTAATGCTATTGACTTTCTTTGGTTGTAAAATAGCCATATATCAACTTAACTTATACTCTTAAATCGAGTAAATAAAACACTCACAGTATTAATACAAAAAGGCGCCTTAATGTTTAAAAAATTAGTTTTATTCTTTTTTCTGTGTTTGCCACTGTCCACTTTTGGGGCTACAGCGCCTTATACTGGGGGGATTAGCGCGGCAGATTTACTTGCAGAATATGATAACTTTGCTCAGCAATATAAAAACTTTACCCCTAGCAAACAAGATATTACGCTAATACAAAAATTAAAGGGGAAGGAGTTAACCGTATTATTTGGTACTTGGTGCCATGATAGCGCGCGCGAAGTTCCGCGTTTAATTAAACTGCTTGAACAGTCGAAAGTACAATTAGAGAGTATTAAATTTGTAGCCGTAGGATACAACAAGCAAGATGCTAGCGGCGTAGCACAGGCTCATAATTTACAATACACACCTACTATTATAGTTAGCCAAAATGGCAAAGAACTAACACGTATGGTTGAAAAACCAGCGGGCACACTTGCGCAAGATCTTACAAAAAACCTACCTTAATAATCGAGTGGGCTTGCAGGTTAAAGGCGCTGAGTAATGTTCAGCGCCACAGACATCAAATAACGGACTTTTGCTGTGCAATCCATTCATTTATTACCGCTTCTAACACCGCCATTGGCAGTGAACCTTGGCCGATAACAGTGTCGTGAAACTGGCGTATATCAAACTTAGCACCTAGCTCTTTTTCGGCTTTTGCGCGCAGTTCACGTATTTTTAGCTCGCCCATTTTATAAGACAGTGCTTGGCCTGGCCAAGAAATATAACGATCTATTTGATCCTCAACCGCACTTTGCGGCAAGGCTGTGTGATCTGCCAAGTAGTCAATAGCCTTTTGGCGGCTCCAGCCAAAGGCATGAATACCGGTATCAACCACTAAACGCACTGCGCGCCACATTTCGTAGCCCAAACGGCCAAAGTCGCTGTAAGGGTCTTGATAAAATCCGGCTTCTTTGCCTAAACGTTCGCTGTACAAGCCCCAGCCTTCGCCAAATGCAGAGTGGCTTAAGGTGCGTCTAAACTGGGGGACATTTAACTCCATGGCAACGGCATTTTGTAAATGATGCCCAGGAATTGCTTCGTGTAAACTCAGTGCCTCTAGGTTATATAAAGGCTGTATTTTAGGTATTGAAGCTAAAAAATAAGTACCTGGTGAGCGGTTATCAGGCGGTGGCATATAAAACGCGCCGCGACTTGCTGAGCCTTTAATAGTAAAGGTGTTGCGCGGTAAATGGCCAAAATAGGTGGGTAACTTGCCATACATTTTTTGGGTAATAAAAGCGGTTTTTTCGAGCAAGTCTTGCGCGTCTGTTGCGTAAAATTGCTTGTCGTTCGCTAAAAACTCTAAAAACTCAGCGTAAGTGCCATCAAAGCCCACTTTATCAATGATGTTTTGCATTTGCGTTTTTATACGTGCGACTTCCTTTAAGCCAAGTTCGTGTATTTGTTTTGGCGTGGCATTGGTGGTGGTTTAATATGGCTTTTTGCTCTGCACTAAACGTACTCGGAATACGGGTAAAGGGCTCGTATAAGGCGCTGTTCTCAGGTTTTTTAACGATATGAGCGCTAATGCTACTGCTGTAATTTTCAAAGGTTTTACAGTAGTGCGTATAACCATTTTTAATCCCAGCTTTCATCAAGTTAATGTTTTCTTGATTAAAACGAGGGTAGTCGGCAAGGCTGACTAAAAAGTGATCATAATCATTAGCAGTTAAAAATGCCATATTAGCCGGTGCTTCAGCAAAGTAGGTATGCCAGCCGCTTAAAAAGTTTACTGGAAAATACTTATCCTGAAATAGATAGCTTTGTTGCTCGGTTTCTCGTTCATATTTAAATAATCGGTAATTCATTAACTGCGCGTCGCTGAGTTTGCTAGGATCAATGTTTTTTAAATTGTCGAGCACGGCATCATTGTACTGTTGACGCTGAGCAATAGCGTGCTCGGTCCAATTAGCTAACTTGCCATTGGGTTTCTAGCCGTCGGGATCGGTACGAAAAAATATTTTTTCGTCTTGGGCGTGTTGCCAATGTTTATCAATTATATTTTTTAAATCGGCATTGTTATCAGCCATACTTGGCAGCGAAACTAGGGTTAAGCAAATAGCTAAAATAGTTTTTTTGAACATGTTTATCTCGTTTTAGCGAGTTAATTTTTATCGTTCAAGGTTAACACGTGCTGTTTATAGATAACACTTTGTTAGTGCGGTTAACGTTCAGTACTCGCTTATTCGTTTTGAGCGGCTTAGAATGGTGTAAAGTAAACCCAATTTAAATATAAGTACCATGTTAAATAGCGCACCAGATAAAACAATGCTTAACCAAGTAATAACTTTAATCGATCAAGCAAATAGCCAAGACCCTAATACTGAAATATATAATGCTCAGAGCCTGCCAAAAGAAAGTTTATACGCAACTCGTATGAGCGAAATGTTAGCGCGTTTTAACCCTAATGCCGATGAGCTTATGCAAATAGCAGTACGCGGCCAGCATATTGAGCGCTGGCAGTCGCCGCGTAGTAACTTTGCTATGAATAAGCAGGGGTATCATCAGTGGCGTAGTGCACTTTATATATTTCATGCTTCAAGAGTAATTGAGTTGATGCAACAAGTTGGCTTTAACGAAGCACAGCAACAACGGGTTTATGCCGCGGTAGCTAAGCAAGATATTAAACGCAACCCAGACAGTCAGTTAGTGGAGGATATTGCAAGTTTGGTGTTTATTGAACATTATATGTTGGCCTTTACCAGTACCAAACCAGATTATGATGAACAAAAATGGCTTGGTATTATTCGTCGCACGTGGCAAAAAATGTCAGTAGAAGCGCGTGATTTTGTGCTCGCTGGTAATGTAACATTACCCGAACCGTTAGTTGGGCTTATTCATAAAGCGGTTGCGTAATACTTTATTTTAAACAAAAAAAATGGCGTACATTTAATGTACGCCACTTAATATTTTAGTACCTAGTACCTAGTACCTAGTACCTAG
>NZ_JACJDO010000005.1:0-143301 GCF_014163535.1 Pseudoalteromonas sp. SR45-4 | reverse complement strand
CCTAGAACCTGGAACCTAGAACCTAGAACCTCAATAAGGCAACTTTTTGCAACGCATTTACTCTAGTTTACTGATCATCGCTATGTTACTCACGCTTGTGGGTCAGGCTGTTGCGTCTGTTGCTATGCTATGTGAAATGCCGCACATGAGCCAAACACAGCATGCTGCAACTAATGTTGCAACTGAAAAAGTACATCAGCAAATGTCAGTCAGTATGATGAATATGGACTGTTGCGATGATGCAGCAACCGAGCAAGAATGTAATTGCCCAATTAATGCTTGTTCAGCGTACTCAATGTTGAGTGTTGATGGTTTATTTAGCACCCCACTGATTATTTCTGAAAAAATACAGCTCTATCCCTCACAAAACCAACACCATTTAGTCAGCTCGCTATACCGCCCCCCTATGTCTGCTTAATTGCAGGATAGGTGTACCTAAAATTAGGTCAAGTCGTTTAATTCACCTTTTCTGCCTCTAAGTTAATCTTTTAATTTTAGTGGAGTAAGTGATGAATCACTTTGCAGTATTTAAAGTCAGTTTTTTAGCGCTAATGCTAGGAACTGCAACCTCAGCACACAGCAATGAACTTAGCCTAGATGAGGCGCTTTCGTATGCGCTAAACCATGAGCCTTGGCTAAAGGCAAGCCAGTACCAACAAGCCTCAGAGCAAGCACAAAGTATAGCCGCAGGTAGTTTGCCTGATCCGGTATTAACTTTGGGTTTAATGGGCGTGCCAACCGATGGTTTTGCTTTAGATCAAGAAGGTATGACGCAGCTAAGTATTGGTGTAAGCCAAATGTTTAGTCGTGGCGACAGCCTAGCATTAAAACAGCAAGCCTTAGCACAATCTGCGCAGCAACATCCTTGGTTGCGAGCCGATCGCCTTGCACAAGTAAAAACAATTGTTATTGAATCATGGCTTAATGCGTACAGAGCTCAGCGCAGCATTGCGCTTATCGAACAAGATAAAGCCTTATTTTCGCAACTGATTGATATAACCGAATCAAGTTATGCCAGCTCGCTAGGCAAAACTCGTCAGCAAGATATTATTCGCGCTCAGTTAGAGCTCACTCGCCTAGAAGATAAATTAGTAATGCTAGCGCAGCAACTTGAAAGTGCTAAAAAACGGCTGTCGCAATGGTTGCCAATGAGCATGCTAACTCAACCAGTAAGTACTAAAAACACAGCTATTGAGCCGTTAATTAGTTTTACCACGCTGGAATTTGAGGCGCTAATGTCGTTACTTATGGCGCATCCCGCGATTGTTGCTATTGATCAAACAGTAACAGCTAAGCAAACAGAAATAGCGCTCGCAAAGCAAAGTTATAAGCCGCAGTTTGGAGTAAATATGGGCTATAGCCATCGAGGTGATACGCCTATGGGAGACTCACGAGCCGATTTACTCTCTGTTGGGGTAAGTATTGATTTGCCGTTATTTACTAGTAACCGCCAAGATCAGCAAGTTAACGCTGCAATAGCGACAGCTGAAGCAGTTAAAACTCAAAAGTTAATAGCGCTACAAAAGTTAAAAGGGATGTATTTCAAAGAGTTTAGCCAATTAATGCAGCTACAAAAACGCGATACGCTTTATCAAACTAAGTTATTACCGCAAATGGCAGAGCAAGCCCAAGCCACACTCAATGCATACACGCGGGACGACGGTGATTTTTCAGAAGTTATGCGTGCTCGTATTAGTGAGCTTAATGCCAAAATTGACGGCTTAAATATTCAAATAGACCAACAAATTATTATTGCTCGTCTAAATTATTATGCCAGTAGCCAAGACGCTGCTGTGATGCTTGAGCAATTAGGAGAGCAAAATCGTGAATACTAATTTAAAACTATTAATAGCAGCTGTAGTGGGTGGTGGAGTAACGGCATTAGTATTATCGCTTATGCCCGCGAGCAATACTGATATTAAAGCAAGCACAGAAAAACAACCACTGTACTGGGTAGCACCCATGGATAGTAATTATCGACGTGATGAACCCGGGCTTTCGCCAATGGGCATGGATTTAGTGCCTGTTTACGATGAAGCACCAGGCAGTAGTAGCAATTTAGATGGCCCAGGTGCTGTGACTATTTCGCCAGCGGTGGTTAATAATCTCGGGGTAAGAATCGCCAAAGTACAGTACAAAGCGTTACAAAATGAAGTTAAAACGGTTGGCTATGTGCAATATAATCAAGATCAACTTATTCATATTCACCCTCGTGTAGAGGGTTGGTTAGAAACGCTTTATATCAAAGCAGCCGGTGACAGTGTTGAGCAAGGTGAGCCACTTTATACCTTGTACTCACCGCAATTAGTGAATGCCCAAGAAGAGTTTCTATTAGCGCTCAATCGTAACAATCAGGTGCTTATTCGCGCAGCTAAAGCACGCTTAAAGTCACTTAATATATCGGATGATTTTGTAGAGCGGCTGCAAAAAAGTAAGCAAGTAATGCAAAACATTACCTTTTATGCCATTCAAAGTGGCGTAGTTGAAGAGCTAAATGTGCGCGAAGGTTTTTATGTTAACCCCGGCACCACTATGATGAGTATTGGTAAGCTTGATGAGGTATGGGTTGAAGCGCAAGTGTTTGAGCGCCAAGCTGAGCTAATTAAGATTGGCCAGCCAGTAAGCATGACGCTTGATTATTTAAGTGGCCAAAGCTGGCAGGGTAAAGTGGATTATATTTACCCAACACTCGATGCTAAAAACCGGACCTTGCGAGTGCGCCTGCGCTTTAATAACGAAGGCCATAAACTTAAGCCTAATATGTTTGCCCAAGTAAATATTCATACTCAAGCCAATAAAGCGCAATTAGTAGTCCCTAAAGAAGCGGTGATCCGCACCGGTAACCAAAACCGTGTAGTGGTTGCCTTGGGCGAGGGGCGTTTTAAATCTGTGGCTGTAGAAATGGGCAGAAGTGACAGTAAAAACACCGCAATATTATCAGGAATAATGGCAGATGATGACGTGGTGGTTTCGGCGCAATTTTTATTAGATTCAGAATCAAGTAAAAGCTCAGACTTTAAACGTATGCAAGCCCCTCAAGCTGTTAGCTCTGTATGGAGCGAGGGCATTGTTAATAGCATTATGGCGGAACATCGTATGGTTAATATTAGCCATGAGCCGATAGCTGAACTTGATTGGCCTAGTATGACAATGGACTTTACGGTTGCTGATGATGTTGACTTTACTGCTTTTGAAAATGGCCAAACATTACATTTTGAGCTGACTAAGCAAGCTGATGGCAGTTATGTATTAACGGCTATTCATATAATGAAAAGCACAGTAACAAATAGCGAAAAAAATACAGCAACTGTTTTGGGCACAATTAACAGTATTGATAAAGCACAGCGCATAGCAAATATTAGCCGTGGTGCAATAGAAAAATGGGGACGCGAACCTGCAAGGCTCGATTTTACCTTTGCAGATGATATAGATTTAACCGCACTTGCAGCGCAGCAACAAATAAACTTTACCTTTAGTTTGCAGCAAGGGGAGTTTGTGATTAGCCACATAAATGGTGAGCACTCTACAAGCGCATCAGGTAATCACACTATGCAATTGCATAACGCGCATTAGGAGGCAATATGATAGCTGCAATTATACGTTGGTCCGTTCTTAATCGCTTTTTTGTGTTGTTACTGACCGTTATTTTAATTGGCGGGGGCTTATTTGCTGTTAAAAATACCCCAGTTGATGCCTTGCCCGACTTATCAGATGTGCAAGTAATTATTAAAACCTCGTATCCGGGGCAAGCACCGCAAGTAGTGCAAGATCAGGTTACTTTTCCACTTACCACCGCAATGTTATCGGTGCCAGGAGCGCAAACAGTAAGGGGCTTTTCATTTTTTGGAGACTCTTACGTATATGTAATATTTGATGAAAAAACCGATTTGTACTGGGCACGTAGCCGAGTACAAGAATATTTAAGCCAAGTAGCGAGCCGCTTGCCAGCTACAGCCAGCGCAGAGCTTGGCCCCGATGCCACCGGTGTTGGTTGGATTTACTTATATGCACTGGTAGATAAAACTAATCAACACGATATTAGCCAATTACGCAGCTTACAAGATTGGTTTTTAAAATTTGAATTACAAACCGTACCTGGCGTATCTGAGGTTGCCTCAGTAGGGGGCATGGTAAAACAGTACCAAGTTACGGTTGACCCCGATAAGTTACGAGCTTATGGCATTCCACTGAGCTTAATTCAAACTGCCATTGCCCAAGGCAATCAAGAAATGGGCGCATCGGTAGTCGAAATGGCCGAGGCTGAATACATGGTTACTAGCACCGGCTATATTAAAAGTGTCGCCGATTTAGAAGCGATTCCTTTAGGTGTAAATACTAATGCCACACCACTGCAATTGCGTGATGTGGCCGATATTCGTCTAGGGCCGCAAATGCGCCGTGGTATTGCCGAACTTAATGGCGAAGGCGAAGTGGCTGGTGGCGTAGTGGTAATGCGATACGGTGAAAACGCGCAAAAAACCATTGAGCTGGTAAAAGCAAAGCTCGAATCATTAAAAAAAGGGTTACCAGCGGGAGTTGAAATTGTACCCGTGTACGACCGCTCCAACTTGATTAAAGATGCAGTTGATAACTTAAGCAGTAAATTACTCGAAGAGTTGGTTGTGGTTGCTTTGGTTTGCATTGTATTTTTGTTTCATGTGCGCTCATCTTTAGTAGCGATTATTACTCTACCACTGGGTATTTTAACAGCATTTTTAATTATGTATTGGCAAGGTATTAATGCCAATATTATGTCGCTTGGCGGTATTGCCATTGCAATTGGCGCTATGACCGATGGCGCTATAGTGATGATTGAAAATATGCACAAACATATGGAAAAAACCCCACTAACCGATGAGAACCGCTGGCAAGTGGTGATCGATTCGGCCAGTGAAGTCGGCCCCGCATTATTTTTTAGCTTAATGATAATTACGGTAAGTTTTATGCCGGTATTTATTTTAGAGGCGCAAGAAGGGCGTATGTTTTCCCCGCTGGCGTACACTAAAACCTATGCTATGGCTGCCTCTGCTGGGCTTGCAATTACTTTAGTACCGGTGCTTATGGGTTACTTTATTCGCGGCAAAGTAATTTCAGAGCAAAAAAATCCGGTTAACCGCATGCTGGTAAATGCTTATAAACCATTACTTAACGCAGTACTTAAGTTTCCTAAAGCAACTTTGGCCTTAGCTACGTTGATTGCAGTGATTGGCTTTTATCCTGTAAATAAAATGGGGAGTGAGTTTATTCCCCCCCTTGATGAGGGCGATTTAATGTATATGCCAACTACTTATCCAGGTATTTCGATTGGTAAAGCGCGGGAGTTGTTACAGCAAACCGATAAATTAATTGCCACTGTGCCAGAGGTACTAACTGTATTTGGTAAAGTAGGGCGAGCAGAAACCGCCACAGATCCAGCGCCGCTTACCATGATAGAAACCTTTATTCAGCTCAAGCCTAAAGATCAATGGCGCGAAGGTATGACCCTAGATAAACTCAAAAAAGAGCTAGATAGTTTAGTGAAGTTTCCTGGGGTAACTAACGCATGGGTTATGCCAATAAAAACCCGTATTGATATGTTAGCAACCGGCATTAAAACCCCGGTGGGGATTAAAGTTGCTGGCCCTAAATTGAGTGAAATTCAAAAAATAGGTCAACAAATTGAAAGCATTTTAAAAGATGTACCGGGTACGGCATCCGTTTATTCTGAGCGAGTTGCTGGTGGGCGTTATATTAAGGTAGATATAAACCGTGAAAAAGCGGCGCGCTATAGTTTAAATATTGCCGATATACAGCAAGTTGTAGCTACTGCTATTGGCGGCACAAATGTCACCCAAACCGTAGAAGGGCAAGAGCGCTATCCGGTAAATTTACGATACCCGCAAGGTTACCGCGATTCACCTGAGGAGCTAATGTTACTTCCTATTGTAACTCCAGCCGGGCAGCGTATAGCTTTAGCCGATGTTGCTAAGGTATTTATTGAAGATGGCCCAGCCGGAATAAAAAGTGAAAATGCCCGCTTAAATGGTTGGAGCTTTATTGATATAGAAAATATTGATATTGGTACATATGTAGAAAACGCCCAGCAAATTTTGCATGAGCAATTGATACTACCAGCAGGATATTCAATTACCTGGGCTGGGCAATATGAATATATGCAGCGTGCTAAAGATAAGCTTGCTTACGTATTACCACTAACGTTAGCTATTATTGTAGTGCTGCTGTATCTGAACTTTAGAAGCTTTGCGGAGGTATTGATTATTATCGTTACTTTACCGTTGGCGATGATTGGCGGAATATGGCTAATGTACCTAGAAGGCTTTAACTTTTCGGTGGCTGTTGGGGTGGGCTTTATTGCACTTGCAGGGGTGGCCGTAGAAATTGGGGTGATCATGCTGGTGTATTTAAATCAGGCCTACCAAGAAAAAATTACCCAAGCACAACAAACTGGTGTGCCGCTTAATTATGAGCAGCTTAAGCAAGCAATAACAGAGGGCGCAGGGCTAAGAGTACGCCCCGTAATGATGACAGTAGCTACTATAGTGATAGGTTTATTACCGGTACTTTATGGCACTGGCACGGGCAGTGAAATAATGAGCCGCATAGCAGCGCCTATGGTAGGGGGTATGTTTAGTGCGGTTGTTTTAACCTTATTAGTAATACCGGCAACGTATTTATTGTGGCGCAAACGCGACCTATAATATTTACATTGGTTATGTAACTTATACTGAAAAACAGTATTAAGTTACATAGCCTGCAACTTTGCTATTGATATTGCTCACTTTTTTATATGGCACGATTTACGCATTACTATGTTTACTCAGCTTAAGTAAGGAATGCAGATGCAAGTTAAAACAATTCAACAAATGTATGACTGGACTATTTTGTTTCATACACAAATGGCGGCCAACTTTTTTAGTGTGCGGGAACTATTAGGTGAGCATAATACTCAATTAGTTGATTACTGTACTAAATACGAAAAAAAACTCGCTGAAGATTTAATTGGCTTTAAAGCAATCACCACCATAAATACGTTAGATACCTACTGCTATGAGTATTTTGCAGAAAATCCAGAGCTACTGAATTTTACTGATTTAGATCGAAGTACCCAATTAGATGAGCAAGCTATTCAGGGCTATTTGTCTGATCAGCATCAAAAAGTAATAAATGCTTATGAGTACTTAGAGGGAAAAACACAAACTGCAGACGGTAAAGAAAAACTCGGACAAATACTGCAGCTTGAGTACCAAGGATTAAAACAAATGGTACAAAGCATAAACCGACATATAGATATGTAACCTGATCTCCGGATAATAAACTTATCTTAAGCAGCTATTT
Source organism: Pseudoalteromonas sp. SR45-4 (assembly GCF_014163535.1). Classification (NCBI taxonomy): domain Bacteria; kingdom Pseudomonadati; phylum Pseudomonadota; class Gammaproteobacteria; order Alteromonadales; family Pseudoalteromonadaceae; genus Pseudoalteromonas; species Pseudoalteromonas sp. SR45-4. The sequence continues at coordinate 135,966 of NZ_JACJDO010000005.1, read as the reverse complement.
TCAGCGCTAACTGCGTTGAATTTTCTTGCAATAGGCCAGCTATTGACGCGTAAATTCGCCTTATTTTCACTGAAAATTTCTAGCTAGAGAAAATAAAATTAAATATAACTATGATTCAATACGTTAGTAAATCTCTTAACCAGAGTTCAGGTTATGTAAATTTATATACAGTTAAAACTAATAAAAATAACGGCGCTACACTATGGTGTGTAGCGCCGTTATTTTGTTAAACCTTTTCTACATCAACAATTAAGTCGCTTGTTATCGACTCTAATGCATTAATTACTTCTTCTTTATTCAACCCATTAGGTAGTGTTACTGTAGCAACAGCACTAAAAATAGGCACGCCCCAATTAGGTGCGCTTTGTTGCCTTGAGTTTAAGTGAGTAATATTGGCTCCTTTATGACGAATTACACTTGCAAGCTCTTGCACAATACCCGGGCGATCGTTACCGGTAATAACAAAGTTAAGTTGCTCACGTGTGGCGGGTTCTATTTCTGTATTGCCTGTTTCAATACGTACATCAAGTTTAGGCAGAGCATTGAGCGCATTTTGCAGTGCCTGAAAATGCTCTTCACTAACTTCAATCTGAATAATACCTGCAAAGTGACCGAGCAAATGGCTCAAGTTGCTGCTTAGCCAGTTGCCATGATTTTCTAAAATAACGGATGAAATGCTCTCTACTAAACCAGGACGATCTTGTCCTAAAATGGTTATAACCAACTGCTTCATAAATAGTTCTCTTCTTTAAAGCCCAAATAAGGTAATGCATAGGCATTAAGTGTTGTTTAACTCTATTCAGAGTTCAGGTTAAATATTATGATTTAGTTGCTAAAGTTAGACCTTTAATCCTACAGTGCAGCCCTTGCAACAAACCATAATTATTAACTAAATGCTTCCTGAGTATTGACCTCGATAAATACTTTGTCCAATAAATATAATATTTAGTTCATCAATACTGCATAAACACGGCTGCTATTTGATCTTAAAGATATTTAAATTACACGGTAAATAATTATTACCGCTGTAACATTACTGTCACTTTGATGAAATATAATCACTGCAACGTTAAGATTAAAGGATGTTTTGATGACTTCCAATCCGAATAAGCCGACTTTTAATACGGATCGAAGCCGTCTATTTAAAGACCGACTTGCCCAGTTTGGCATAACCGTAGGTGGAGTAATGGTATTAATAGCGCTGCTATTAATTTTTTTCTACCTTCTTTATATAGTACAGCCAATTTTTGAATCAGCTAAAGTTGAAAAGCGCGACAGTTTTAATCTTACAAACGCAGAGCAAATAGTGGGAGTAGGCGTTGAGGAACAAACTGAAGTTGCTTATTTATTAAGCCAGCAAGGGAGTGTTGACTTTTATAGTGTTGAAAAAGCTAACTTTGGTAAAAAGCTAAAAACGCTAGAGGTAACCCTGCCTAGCGATGTGAGTAGCTTTGCTACCAGTGCACCGTTTCAGGGGCAATATGCATATGGTTTAGAAAATGGCAGTGTAAAAATTGTTATTCCTAAATTTATGGTGACGTTTCCAAATAACGAACGTAAATTAACTCCGCGTTTAGATTATCCGCTAGGCGAACTTGCTTTAGAAGTAGACGAGCAAGGTGCTGCTATAAAGCGTTTTGCATTTAGCCACTTTGAAGACAAAACAGCCGTTGTTGCGCTAACAGCCGACAAGCGCGTTTTATTTAGTAGCTTTGTTGCTGAAGAAAACATGTTTAGCGGTGAAGTTGAATGGCTTGTGGAACGCACCGAACTAGATGTTGCTGGGCGAGTAGATGAGTTACTTATGTCGCCAGATACTACCCGGGTATTTGTGCGCTCAGCTAATCAAATTTATGTTTACGATACGCGTGACCCAAGCGAAGTAGAGCAAATTCAATTACTGTCTGCCAATGAAGAAAATGCCAATATTGTTGCGGCGCAATTACTTGCGGGTGCTAACTCACTTATGTTGGCAAACGATAATGGAAAGGTATCACAGTGGTTTGAAATAAATACCGACAGTGGCCGTGAATATCAAAAAATTCGTTCATTTGAAACAACAAAGCAAAGTAAGTTAAACGTATTTACTGAGTTTTACCGCCGTACCTTTTTTACTACCAGTAGTAATGGTGAGTTAGGTGTTTATTACACCACAAGCCAAGCAAAATTGTGGCAAGGCAAAGTAAGCGAAGGAGCAATTAAAAGCTTTGCTATAGCACCGCGTGCAAATGCAGCGCTAATTGTTGCCGACAACAAACTAACCGTATTAGAAATTCATAACGAACACCCAGAAGTTACTTGGTCTGCACTTTGGCAAGAAGTGTGGTACGAAGGTTACCCAGAGCCAGGTTATATTTGGCAATCAACCTCAGCCAGTGACGACTTTGAGTCTAAGTTTTCGTTAGTGCCTATTTCGTTTGGTACCTTAAAGGCGGCATTTTACGCCATGCTATTTGCCGTACCTATCGCGATTTCTGCTGCTATTTATACCGCTTACTTTATGTCGAGTGAACTGCGTAAAGTGGTTAAGCCAACGGTAGAAATAATGGAAGCACTTCCTACCGTTATTTTGGGGTTTTTAGCGGGCCTATGGTTAGCGCCTTTAATAGAGCAGCACTTACCAGCCATAGTCGGCTTACTGGTGTTATTACCTTTAGGTATTTTGGCTACTGCGCTTGGTTGGACTAAATTACCAGCCAATATTCGCCATAAAATTCCTGAAGGATCGCATGCCATTATACTTATACCGGTAGTGTTATTTATTGGTTGGTTTTCGTTTGCGATGAGCGAAACTGTTGAGCTGTGGATGTTTGATGGTAACGTGCGCCAATATTTAACTAACGAGCTTGGCATGACCTTCGATCAGCGTAATGCCTTGGTAGTGGGTATTGCTATGGGCTTTGCTGTAATTCCTACTATATTTTCGATTGCGGAAGACGCGGTATTTAGCGTGCCTAAGCATTTGTCTAATGGCTCACTGGCACTGGGTGCAACACAGTGGCAAACACTGATACGCGTGGTATTACTTACCGCCAGCCCTGGAATATTTTCTGCGGTAATGATGGGCCTTGGCCGCGCAGTAGGCGAAACCATGATAGTGCTTATGGCAACCGGTAATACCCCGATTATGGATTGGAGTGTGTTTCAGGGAATGCGTACGCTTGCGGCAAATATTGCGGTTGAAATGCCAGAGTCGGAAGTGGGTAGTTCGCATTACAGAATATTGTTTTTAGCAGCATTTGTATTATTTATATTTACCTTTGTTTTTAACACCATTGCTGAGTTTGTTCGTCAGCAACTGCGTGAAAAATACAGCTCAATGTAAGTGGAGAACACGACATGGTAAAGCAGTGGTTTAGGTCTGGTTCTCCTTGGATTTGGATGACCGGTGGTGCGGTGAGCATCAGCTTAATTTCAGTAATTGGTTTATTAGCTATGATAGCGTGGAAAGGGTTAAGCTTTTTCTGGCCTTCTGAAGTAGTGCAATTTGAGCTGGAAGGCTCAATTGCAAAACAAACTATTATTGGTGAAATTTACGATCGAGAATTAGTACCCAAAGCGCGTTTAGCGGCAACCGGTGTTGATGTTTCGGCATATGATAGGGAAGAATTTGAGCGGTTATTAATTAAAACCGGTAACCGTGAATATGTAGATTTAGATTTTCGTTGGATATTAAACACCGACATAAAAAACCAATCAACGCCTACCACCCTTGCCGTGTTTGAGCGTAGCAAAAATGGTAATTTTTATGGCTACGTAGAAGGCGTAATTGAAGACGGACAACCTGTTACCGGCGATAAGGTAGCCTATTTACATAAGCTAGTTGAACGGGCAGTTGATTTAAACGACGAAGCACTTGATTTACAAAACGGTGATATTGGTCATATTAACTATGAACTGGAACGTCTAAGGCTAAAAGAAAAATCCTACTTACTTGATAATGAACTTACAGACGAACGTGTTGCTGAGCTTGCAGAGGCGCGTGCAGAACTACGTGCCGAGTATGCGGTGCTCGAAAAGCAACTGTTTGCACTGCGTAAACAAGCACAGCGCGACCAAGTTATGGTTAAAGATATGCGCGGCGAAATAGTCACCATTCCATTGTATCAAGTATTAGATGTGTGGTTTCCAAACGACATGAGCTTTTTAACCAAACTGGGCCATTACTTTATCCAATTAGGTAAGTTTGTATCAGACGACCCTCGCGAAGCAAATACCGAAGGTGGCGTATTTCCGGCCATATTTGGTACCGTGTTTATGGTTATGCTAATGGCTGTTATTGTGACGCCATTTGGGGTGGTTGCTGCAATTTACTTGCATGAATACGCGGCTAAAAATGCGGTAACTAAGATGATCCGTATTGCGGTAATTAACCTAGCCGGTGTACCTTCTATTGTATATGGTGTATTTGGCTTAGGCTTTTTTGTTTATATGCTAGGTGGCAGCCTTGACCAATTATTTTATCCTGAGTCATCACCTACTCCGGTATTTGGTACACCAGGTGTTATGTGGTCGGCTTTAACACTGGCAATACTTACCTTGCCTGTGGTTATTGTTTCCACTGAAGAGGGACTATCGCGTATTCCAAGTACAGTACGCCACGGATCATTAGCGCTTGGTGCCACACAAGCAGAAACCTTATGGCGTATTGTTATACCTATGGCAAGCCCAGCAATTATGACAGGTTTAATACTGGCTGTTGCGCGTGCAGCAGGTGAAGTAGCGCCATTAATGCTGGTGGGTGTAGTAAAAATGGCACCTACGTTACCGCTTGATGGTAACTTTCCATACTTTCACTTAGACAGAAAGTTTATGCACTTAGGTTTTCATATTTACGATGTTGGCTTTCAAAGCCCGAATGTTGAAGCGGCGCGACCGCTGGTATATGCAACGGCATTTTTATTAGTGTCGGTAATTATTACCCTCAACATAACCGCTATTGGTATACGTAATCATTTACGTGAAAAATTCAGATCGCTTGAGCTTTAATAAGATTTAATAGGTAACAAACATGATTTCAGTCGCTCCAAAAGTAAATCAAGCCAATACCAGCTTGAAGTTAGACTTAGATAATTTAACCACAGAGCAAACAGCGTTAGAGATTAAAGATCTCGATCTTTACTACGGCGATAAACAAGCGCTGAGTAAAGTAAATATGAATATTCCAAAGGGCCAGGTAACAGCCTTTATTGGCCCGTCGGGGTGTGGTAAATCAACCTTATTACGGTGTATTAACCGCATGAACGACTTAGTTGATATTTGCCGCATAGAAGGTGAAATACTGCTACATGGACAAAACATTTACGATAAAAGCGTTGATGTAGCGGCGCTGCGTCGTAACGTAGGTATGGTATTTCAGCGACCTAACCCTTTTCCTAAATCAATTTATGAAAATGTGGTTTATGGTTTGCGCTTACAAGGTATTAAAGACAAACGTAAATTAGATGAAGTAGTTGAGCAATCATTGCGTGGTGCAGCGCTGTGGGATGAAGTAAAAGACAGGCTACACGACAGCGCTTTTGGGTTGTCGGGGGGACAGCAGCAACGTTTAGTTATTGCGCGCTCAATTGCTATTTCGCCAGAAGTATTACTGCTTGATGAACCTACCTCGGCACTAGACCCTATTTCTACTTTAGTAATAGAGGAGCTAATTAACGATTTAAAGAGCAAGTTTACAGTGGTAATTGTTACCCATAATATGCAACAGGCCGCCCGGGTTTCTGACCAAACGGCGTTTATGTATATGGGGGAGCTAATTGAATACTCAGACACCAATACTTTATTTACAACGCCTAATAAGAAAAAAACAGAAGACTATATAACCGGTCGTTACGGCTAATTCAGCCGATATTATGTGTACAATATTGATAGGATAATAACGATGGAACATAACATTAATAAGCATATTTCTGGCCGTTTTAATCAAGAATTAGAAAACGTACGCAACCTTGTGCTTAGTATGGGCGGGCTGGTTGAGCAACAGCTTAACAGTGCGTTAGATGCAGTGAGCCAAAATGATGCTATGCTTGCGCAAAAAGTGCGAGAGAATGATTATAAAGTTAATGCAATGGAAGTAAGTATTGACGAAGAATGTACGCGAATTATTGCCAGGCGTCAGCCTGCTGCAAGCGATTTGCGTTTAGTGGTGGCTATTGCAAAAACCATTGCTGATTTAGAGCGTATAGGCGATGAAGCAAAGCGAATTGCTAAAGTTGCATTAGATTCATTTACTAAAGACCAACAGGCTTTATTAGTAAATATTGAAAATATGGGACGCCAAGTATCAAAAATGTTGCACGATGTACTTGATGCATTTGCACGTATGGACGTACAACGTGCATTTGAAGTACACAAAGAGGATGCTAAAGTTGATAGAGAGTACGAAGCCATTATTCGTCAAATTATGACCTATATGATGGAAGACCCGCGCTCAATCCCGAAAATTATGGATTTAGTGTGGTCAGTTCGTTCATTAGAACGCATTGGTGATCGGTGTCAAAATATTGCTGAATATATTATTTATTTTGTTAATGGAAAAGATATTCGTCATACATCTCAAGAAGATATAGAAAAGTCTTTATAATTTTTTTAATTAGTCCTTTTTATTACAACGACGAATTATAATTTTTTTTTAGTTTGCTGGCGGTTGAGCAATAAAAAGCGTTCACAATCGAGCTTAATACTGTAAAATTCATGCCGCACAGCATACTAAATTGATTTAAGGGTCAGTTATGCAAACTAACGCGTTTCTAGGAGTATTTGCAAAATCTCCTATCAAACCAATGGAAGAACATATTCGAAAGGTTCATCAAGCTAGTAAAGCTTTGATTCCTTTTTTTAATCACGTATTTAAAGAAGAATGGCAACAAGCTGAAGAGCTACGTTTAACCATTCGTAATTTAGAACGTGAAGCCGATGAAATGAAAAGAAATATACGTTTACAACTACCGCGTGGATTATTTATGCCGGTAGAGCGTACAGATCTGCTCGAATTAGTAACCCAGCAAGATAAAATTGCCAATAAAGCAAAAGACATTGCAGGGCGTGTAATTGGTCGTGAGATGATCATACCAAAAGTAATTCAAATCGACTTTTTAGCTTATTTAACACGTTGTGTTGATGCTACTAAACAAGCATCTAATGCGATAAATGAGTTAGAAGAGTTATTAGAAACAGGTTTTAAAGGTCGCGAAGTGGCCTTGGTTGAAAAAATGCTCGTTGAATTGGATGCCATAGAACAAGACACGGATGAAATGCAAATTAAAATACGCCGCCAACTACGCGCAGTAGAAGGTGAGTTAAACCCGGTTGATGTGATGTTTTTATATAAGATCATTGAATGGGTTGGCGAGCTTGCAGATATTGCAGAGCGCGTAGGATCACGTCTTGAGCTGATGTTAGCTCGTTAATTTAAAATCAGTTCAAAAACGATAGATTAAGGTTACACAATGGATATCATTGCATCTTACGGCACGGTATTAATTTTAATTGCCGCAGCAGTTGGCTTTTTTATGGCTTATGGTATTGGCGCAAATGATGTTGCCAATGCAATGGGCACATCAGTAGGCTCTAAAGCGCTAACGATTAAACAAGCGATTTTTATCGCGATGATCTTTGAGTTTGCAGGTGCTTACTTGGCCGGCGGCGAAGTTACATCGACAATTCGTAATGGCATTATTGATTCAACGCCATTTATGGATATTCCTGAATTAATGATATTAGGTATGATTTCTGCGCTTTTTGCAGCAGGCGCCTGGCTATTAATGGCATCATTCTTAGGATGGCCAGTATCAACTACTCACTCTATTATTGGCGCTATTATAGGTTTTGCTTTAGTTGCAGTAGGCAGTGAAGCGATTCATTGGAACAAGGTTGCAGGAATTGTTGGTAGTTGGATAGTAACGCCTGCTATATCGGGTTTTATTGCCTACTTAATATTTATGAGCGCACAAAAGCTTATTTTTGATACGGCTACTCCGCTTAAAAATGCTAAACGTTTCGTGCCAATTTATATGGGCTTAGCTGGCTTTATTATGTCACTTGTGACAATTAAAAAAGGCTTAAAACATATTGGTATTAACTTAGGCACAGTGGAAGGTATTAGTCTATCTATTGCGATTGCAGTAGTAGTAGGCTTTATTGGTAAAATTGCAATTTCACGTTTAAAAATCGACCCTCAGGCCGATAAAAAAATGCAATTTAATAACGTTGAAAAAGTTTTTGCAGTACTTATGGTTTTAACGGCTTGTTGTATGGCATTTGCTCATGGTTCTAACGACGTTGCTAATGCTATTGGTCCTCTTGCGGCTGTGGTAAGTATTGTTGAAAACAACGGTGAAATTGCAAAACAAGCGGCTATTGCTTGGTGGATATTACCACTAGGTGGTTTTGGTATTGTGGCTGGTTTAGCTATTTTAGGTAAAAAAGTAATTAAAACGATTGGCGAAGGGATCACACATTTAACCCCTAGCCGTGGTTTTGCTGCTGAATTAGCTGCTGCTTCAACTGTTGTAATTGCATCTGGTACAGGCTTACCAATTTCAACTACGCAAACCTTAGTGGGGGCGGTGTTGGGTGTAGGTATGGCACGCGGTATTGCCGCACTGAACATGGGTGTTATTAGAAACATTGTAGTTTCTTGGGTAATTACATTGCCAGTGGGCGCAGGCCTTGCTATTGTTATTTTCTACGTACTAAGAACCGCATTTGGGGTTTAATAAAAAAGTACTTAAAGACTTTTAGCTTGAAAAGATCTCAATGCCCTAGGTGTTGGGGTCTTTTTATTGATTACTTAGCGAGAAAACCCTGTGATCTTTAGTCGCTGGGATGAATCGCTAGCCTTGCTCTCGAATATATTTTCTGATTTTGTTGATAATTCGACAATAGAGTTTTTAACGAATTTCCCTAGGTGTCCTACCAATAACTGTTTTCTGTATTTCACAACCAATATTAAATGTAATTCTATTAAATATTGACAATACGATTTATTGTCATATTGCATCTTGACAACCTGAGCTTATACAGTAGTCTATACAGTGTATGAAAAAGACGCTTAGATACAACTACAGGCTAAATCCAACGCCAGAGCAAGAAGTTAAACTCTTTGAGTTTAGCGCGACTTCGCGAGGCATTTGGAATATGTTGTTATCTGAAAACATGCGGCGATATGAGTATGATAAAACGTTTTTGTTTTACAAAGACATGGCCTCGGTTCTTAAAGAGCTAAAGCCTTTTGAAGAGTTTAATTGGATAAAAGCGTTTGATTCTGCTGCGGCTCAGCAAGTTGCTCGCGACTTGGAAACCGCGTTGAAAAATGCATTCTCTAAAGGTCGTTTGCAACGCTTTCCAAAGCATAAAATCACTTACAAAAAGAAAAAACTTCACAATGACTCGTTTCGGGCGGTTAACAACTCCAACTGTATTCGCATTGAAAATGGTGCTATTAGTGTCCCTAAAATCGGCAGAGTTCCGATTATTTTACATCGCAAATTAGCAAGTAAAATCAAGACCGTGACTGTTCAGTATTGTCACGGAAAATGGGAATGTAGTATAACTCAAGAAGTGGAATGCAAGGCCGCGCTTCGCGTGTTAAAAACAATTACAGGCTTTGATATTAACTCAAAGCAGACGGTTGTTGGCTCAAACGGTTATGTTGCCGATAATCCAAAGTTTTTAAAGCAATCAAAAGAGAAGCTGAATCAATTGCAACGCCAGCTTGCACGCCGTAAAAAAGGTTCTAATCGCTGGCACAAAACAAAACAACGCATCAATAAATTACATGGTAAAATCTCAAGGCAAAGGCTCGACTTTGCGCATAAAATTTCACGACAGATAACCAATGAAAATGATATTTTAATTTTTGAAAATTTAAATGTAAAAGCAATGCAGAAATTTAATGGCAGTATGGTGGCCGACAACGTAATGGGGCTCATCACTCAGCTTTCAAAGTATAAAACTGAGCTTGAAGGTAAGATCTATCATGAAATTGGCAGATTTGAAAAATCCACAGGGATTTGCAGTGAATGCGGCCAGCATCATGTTTTGACACTGAAAGATAGAAATTTCACTTGTTTGGCTTGCAGGACATATCAAGGTCGCGACTTATCTGCGGCAAAAAGTATAGCTAAAACAGGTGAATTAGATTTAATTGCGGCTGGAATTGTCGCAAGGGTTAACCCCATATCTCAGCAGAAATCAGCTATTAAAACGAAAGTCTTCGAGCTATCGAAGTTTGCTGTTGGATCTGAGAAAAAAGTAGCAGCCTAGCCCAAAAGCTAGATTGTAGAAGCCCAGTGATCTTTAGTCGCTGAGTAGTTCACTTGTGGAAAGAAAAAATGACTAATCTTCCGAGTATAAAACAGCTGCAGTATTTACTTGCAGTACATCAATATCAACATTTTGGCCGCGCTGCTAGTGCGTGCTTTATTGGCCAATCAACATTAAGTACAGCCATTCAAAACTTAGAAGAAACACTAGGCTGTCAACTTATTGAACGTGAAAACCGCAGTTTAATGTTTACCACCATTGGTGAGGAAGTAGTTGAACGTTCGCGCAAAATTATTCACGACACAATCAGTTTAAAAGAGCTCACTAAAAGCTTTTTAACGCCGCTGAGTGGTAAGTTAACCGTAGGGGTTATTCCTACTATTGCGAGCTTTATTGCCGCGCCTTTGTATCACTTTTGTAAGCAAGAATTTTGCGATTTAGAACTGGTATTAGTAGAAGATACTAGCGATAAGTTACTCGATAAATTAGAGCATGGTCAGATAGATTTAGCCTTATTAGCACTGCCGTATCAAACCGATAAGTTTCATACTCAGGTGTTAGCTAGAGATCATTTTAGTTTGGTACATCACAAAGACTACACGCCAGCAAAGAACGTGCAAGACTTTAACTTATTACCCGACGCCAGCGTGTTCTTACTAGAACGTGAGCACTGTATGACTGGGCACGCGCTTAGTGCATGTCATTTAAACCGTGTCAGCTGCATAAACCCGTTTGAAGCAGCCAGCTTGCATACTTTATTGAGCATGGTGGAGTATCAGTTGGGGGTGACCTTTTTACCGCAAATGGCGATTAATGCCGGCATTTTAGATAATAAAAATATGCTAGCAACTCCATCGGCGAATGAGGCATACCGTGAAATTGGTATTTTGTGGCGTAAAACAACCGGACGAATTCGCGACTTTAAATTGTTCAGCCAGCAATTAGAGGTGTTTTTAAAACACCAATGTAGTTTAGACTTTGCTAAAGAGACAGCAACAAGCAGCTAAGATAGCTGCTTGTTTTCATGGTTATGGCTTTCATATGGTTCTAGTTTAGGTAAAAAAAGTAAATAAACCCAAACAACCAGATTAAAGTAAGGCACTAGCCCTAATACAGTAAATACCCGAACCGGATAACCTTTAATGTGTGCATATCGGTAACACTGAAACGCAATTGCAAAATGCATAAGTAGTAATAAAACAACTAGCTGTGTCATATTTACCTCCTTAAACTCTAATAACATCCAACATCCAACATCCAACATCCAACAAATTGTCGTCTTATTTGGGCTGATTTATAATGTCATGTTTTTTTGCGCTTATCGTATTAATTGCGCGACACTTACTGATTTGTAAGTAAAGTATAGCCGAGAAAGATAATTATGATAGTAGCAAAGAGCTTAATTTTGTTTACAGTTGTTTATTTTTTGCTAGGTAGTTGTTGGTAAAACGTTTTATTTTTTAAAATCTTTTCAAGTTCACTTTTAACACCTTTAATAGGCATAGGGCGAGCTATAAAATAGCCTTGGCCGTAGTCAACGCCAATTTCTTTTAATGCAAAAAATACTTCTTCGGTTTCTACATATTCAGCCACAGAGCGCTTATCGAGTGAATGACTAATGTCGTTAATGGCCTTTACTAGTGCTAAATCAATAGGGTCGTTGAGCATATCGCAAACAAACGAGCCATCAATTTTTACATGCTGTGCTGGCAGTTGTTTCAAGTAGTTAAAAGTACTGAAGCCGGTGCCAAAATCGTCAATCGAAAAGTGGCAGCCTAAAATATTGAGTTTTTCAATCATTTTACGCGTAGCTGCTAAGTTGTTAATGCTGGCAGATTCGGTAATTTCAAAAATTATTTGTGTTGGTAAAACCTGATACTTTGCTAAATTTGACTCTATTAATGGCACTAAACGCTCATCTAAAAATGACTGCGCAGAGAGATTTATAGCTACTTGGTTAAGTTCTGGGTAGAGGGCAACATTAGCAATTGTGTTACGAATAACGCATTGATCCATTAAAAAAGTATCGTTTAGCATTTCTAATGAAGGAATAAATTGATTAGGAAAAACTAGTTCATCATTTATTTTTAAGCGCAGCAGCACCTCAAAGTAAGCAACTTCATTGCGCCTAAAATCCCAAATTGGTTGGTAATGCAGTTCAATGCTGTCTTGTTGTAGCGCTTGGCGAATACCATGACCCCACTCTAAACCCGTTTGTAGCGTATTGTTATGGGCATCTTGTTTTGCATAGCAATGTACTAAATTACGACCTAAATTTTTAGCGATATACAGGGCAATATCAGCTTGTTTTAAACATTCGCTCGGGTCGCAATTCTTTTCGGTAATTTGAGTTAAACCAATTGAGCAACTGATTGAGTATATTTGCTCCTCAGACTTAAATTGATTTTGTTCAATCGCGTTACATATACCTTCGGCAATTAAATGCGCGTCAAGCAAGTTAGTATGTTTGAGGATCACTGCAAATTCGTCGCCGCCAACTCTACACACTAAATGCTCGGTACTTATGTTTGTTATAAATAATTGCGCTACTTCTTTTAAAACAATATCGCCTTGTTGATGGCCTTTACTGTCGTTAATTATTTTAAAGTGATCTAAATCGATATAAATAAGCGCGTGTTCAATATCAGAATGCGTGTGCTGAGGTTGGCAAATACGATTCAGCTGTTGGTCAAAGTAATAGCGATTATGCAGGCCAGTAAGCGTATCGTGAAGTGCTAAATGGCGCAGCTGCAGTTCCGCTTGTTTTCGTTCATGAATATTGTCGATTGTGGCGGTAATAGTGGCGTTATTATGGCTGTTTTGTATGAGCTGCAGCCGACATTCAACCCAAATTTGGCTGCCATTTTTATGTTGTAGCCTTATTTCAACTTGTTGTTTGTACTCACCACCACAAAGAATGTCGTCTATTGTTGCTTGTAGTTTTACTTGGCATTCAGCAATACAAAAATTAGTTAATTGCTGTTGTAGTGTCGATTTAACACCAAAGCCACTTAATGCTTCCCACGCTGGGTTGATAAAGCGAATAAGCCCTTGCTGATCAAGTTCTAGAACGACAGTATTTAAATGCAATAAAATACGTTGATGCGCAGAAAATAAATCTCGGTATCGCACTTCGCTTATGCTCAGTTGCTCTACTTTGTTAGCAAATTCAGCGTAGCTCACCATAAAGTCTTCGCGACGCGCTGCATGGTCGCATACTTTATTTAAAAATGGCGGATCGTATGGGGCACGTATAAAGTCGGTTACGCCCGAAAGTAAAAGCTGCTCCGCATAATCTGCATCATCACTATCTATAATAGTTACAATTGCTTGCATAGGATTATGTTGTAAAATTTCAGATACTAGCACGCTCGACTCTTCTGCTCTTGCAGCGGTTGCATCAAGTAAAACAATTGCAAATTGTTGCTGGTTATAAGCATTAAGCGCGGCTTGGCTCGAGGTAACATGGGTGATCGAAAAATTGAGCAGTAACGGCTTGCTGATTTCATTGGCTTTAGTGTTAGTCGGCTCTAACAGTAAGAGGTTTAAACGACTGCTTTTTTCTAAATGGTTAGCGAGCACACTTGCCAGCACTTGCGGCAGCATGTCTTGGCGCTCAAAAGGTAATACTGCATCAATACCGTAGCTGCGGGCAGTAGTTTCAGCTATTCGTTCACAATAAATAGGGGGAATAAGTAAGATTGGGGTATTTTTAGGGGTATTTAATAAGCCCGAGCGGATCATTCTTGAGAAGCGCCAGCCATCAATTTTACCTACATCAAGGCCAGTAATAATTATATTAACGGCTTGTTTTTTTAATATTTTTAAAGCTTGTTGGCTATCAGATACTTCTATAAATTCAAAAACATTTAATTTCTCTAAAGTGGCTCGAATAGTGCCACGCTCAGCACTGCTGGCGTTTAATATTAGCAATTTAAGCTGATTTACCACGTTTAGAGTACCCCTAAAAAATCACGATTATTCAAAAGAGTAAGAATAATGATATTTACCGCTTAGGACAAGCGTATTTACGGCATGGTAATAAATGCAGTAAAACAAGTGTAATTTAATGAGAATTTACCTGATTTCTTGAGCTTCATAAGCGATAGATATACACTTGGCGCGACTTTAAATGATGTGGATTACCAACTATGCGCGTGGCTGATTTTAGCTTTGACCTTCCCGACGAATTAATTGCTCGTTTTCCTAAGCAAGACAGAACAAGTAGCCGCTTATTGAGCCTAGATGGCCCAAGTGGTGTAGTTGAGCACAAAGTATTTAGTGATTTGCTTGAATTAGTTAACGAAAATGACTTGTTGGTGTTTAATAACACGCGAGTAATACCTGCCCGTATGTTTGGTCAAAAAGCGTCAGGCGGAAAAGTTGAAGTATTAGTAGAGCGTGTGCTTGATGAGCATAGAGTGCTGGCACATGTACGTGCGAGTAAATCGCTAAAGCCTGGCAACGAAGTAATTCTTGAAGGCAAGGCAAAAGCAACCATGGTTGCGCGTCACGATACCTTATTTGAGCTGGAGTTTGAGCATAGCCAAAACGTACTCGATATATTAAATGATATTGGCCATATGCCATTACCGCCGTATATAGATCGCCCTGATAACGAAGCTGATCGTGAGCGTTATCAAACCGTGTACGGCGAAAAGCCTGGAGCGGTTGCGGCTCCTACCGCCGGTTTGCATTTTGACGATAAGTTAATGACCGCGCTAAAAAATAAAGGCGTACAAATGGCTTTTGTTACACTGCATGTGGGAGCAGGGACGTTTCAACCGGTGCGTGTTGCCACGGTAGATGAGCACATTATGCACTCAGAATACATAGAAGTGCCAGATGATGTGGTTGCTGCTGTAGCAAACACTAAAGCCAATGGTGGGCGTGTTATTGCCATAGGTACAACGTCTGTACGCTCTCTAGAATCGGCAGCAAAAGTACACGGTGGTAAGTTAGATACTTACTTTGGTGATACTGATATATTTATTTATCCGGGTTATCAATTTAATGTGGTTGATGCCATGATCACGAACTTTCACTTACCAGAGTCAACGCTTATTATGCTGGTAAGTGCCTTTGCCGGACAAAACAATATTATGGGCGCATATAACACCGCCATAGAGCAGCAGTATCGTTTTTTTAGTTATGGCGATGCGATGTTTTTAACCCGTAAATAAACACCACAAAATTTACTTGTTTAAGCTGGCTATTTGCTTTTAAATCAGCATTGAATTTACCGCAGTTAATAGTATTAACGCCGTAAAAAGGGTAGAATCGAGCGGTTAAATTATAGCTTGTTGGACTGTTTTTCCGACATTGAGGACAATATGAAATTTGAATTAGACACTACAGACGGTAAAGCGCGCCGCGGCCGCTTGATTTTTGACCGTGGTGTAATAGAAACTCCAGCATTTATGCCTGTAGGTACTTACGGTACTGTTAAAGGCATGACACCGGATGAAGTAAAAGCAACAGGCGCGCAAGTTTGTTTAGGTAATACGTTTCACCTAATGCTGCGCCCAGGCACTGAAATCATTAAGCAACACGGTGGTTTACATAAGTTTATGAATTGGGATTTCCCGATTCTAACTGACTCAGGTGGCTTCCAGGTGTTCAGCCTAGGTGCTATGCGTAAAATTACCGAAGAAGGCGTATTATTTAGCTCCCCAGTAAATGGCGAGAAAATTATGATGACGCCAGAATCATCAATGCAAGTACAGCGCGACTTGGGTTCAGATATCGTGATGATTTTTGACGAATGTACACCATACCCTGCTACCGAAAAAGAAGCTAAAGATTCAATGGAATTGTCACTTCGCTGGGCTAAACGCTCAAAAGAAGGCCATGGCGACAACCCATCTGCACTGTTTGGTATTATTCAAGGTGGTATGTACCCAGAGTTACGTGCACAATCGCAAGCCGGACTTGAAGAAATAGGCTTTGATGGCTATGCATTAGGTGGTTTATCGGTAGGTGAGCCTAAAAACGAAATGATCAATATTCTTGATCATTGCGCGTACAAAATGCCAGCAGACAAACCACGTTATTTAATGGGTGTAGGTAAGCCAGAAGACTTAGTTGAGTCGGTACGCCGTGGTATTGATATGTTTGACTGTGTTATGCCAACCCGTAACGCTCGTAATGGTCATTTATTTATAACCACAGGTGTGGTTAAAATACGTAACGCAGTACATAAAACAGATACTGGCCCGCTTGACCCTGAGTGTGATTGTCATACCTGTCGAAACTACTCACGTGCCTATTTACATCACCTTGATAAATGTAACGAAATTTTAGGCGCA
Organism: Pseudoalteromonas sp. SR45-4; assembly: GCF_014163535.1. Taxonomy (NCBI): domain Bacteria; kingdom Pseudomonadati; phylum Pseudomonadota; class Gammaproteobacteria; order Alteromonadales; family Pseudoalteromonadaceae; genus Pseudoalteromonas; species Pseudoalteromonas sp. SR45-4. Next base: position 119,392 of record NZ_JACJDO010000005.1, on the reverse strand, counting down.
CGATTAAACACTATTCATAACTTACGTTATTATCAACGTGTTATGGAAGGCTTACGTAACGCAATTAGCGCAGGTAAGTTAGATGAGTTCGTTCAGGATTTTTATGCTCGCCGTGGCCAAGACGTGCCAGAGCTTGCAGATATAACAAATTAAATTTTAAAAATTAAAGAGGAAGTATCATGAGTTTATTTATTTCGAATGCCCACGCAAGTACTGGTTCTGCATCTGCCGGTGGCGGAATGGAAATGCTAATAATGTTAGCTATTTTCGGTTTGGTTTTTTACTTTTTGATTTATCGCCCGCAAGCTAAGCGTGTTAAAGAGCATAAAAGCTTAATGAGCGCGATGGCTAAAGGTGATGAAGTACTTACCCAAGGCGGTTTAGTGGGTAAAATAGTAAAAATTGCAGATGATAAAGATTTTGTTGTTATCTCATTAAACGAGCAAGCAGAAGTAACAGTACAAAAATCAGCCGTAACTGCGGTATTGCCAAAAGGCACAATGAAGTCGCTATAAAAATAATAAGGACGACCCCGTGTTAAACAAGTTTCCACTTTGGAAGTATTTACTTGTTTTAGCTGTGGTAGCCGTTGGCCTTTTATACGCCTCTCCAAACTTGTATGGTCGCGATCCGGCTATACAAGTTTCTGGCGCTAAAGGTGCTGATGTTGATCTCAGTGTAATAGACAAAGTAAACGCAACCCTCAAAAAACATAACGTTAGTGTTAAATCAACGAAACTCGAAGATGGGCAAATACTCGTTCGCTTTAGAAACGTTGAAGAGCAGCTAAAAGCGCAAGATTTATTGCGTAACTCTCTTAGCGATGATTACATTTCTGCTATAAACATGGCTCCAGCGCAACCAGCTTGGTTAAAAGCGGTTGGCGGCAACCCAATGAAGCTAGGCCTAGACTTAAGTGGTGGTGTGCATTTCACCATGGAAATTGACATGGCGACAGCCGTTGATAACCAGCTTGAGCAAATGGAAGAAGACTTTCGTAGCGACCTACGTGAAGAAAAACTTCGTTATCGCAGTGTTCGCCGTGTAGCGGGCTCTGATCGTATGCGTGTAGAAATGCGCAGCGAAGAAGATAAAGACGCTGCAGAGCGCTTCTTAAAAACGCAGTATCCATTAAATGTATACATAGATGATAGCAGTAACGATAACGCATTTTATGCGACTATGAGTGAGCAAAAACTCAAAGAAATTCGTGATTACGCTATCAAGCAAAACGAAACGATTATTCGTAACCGTATTAACCAAATTGGTGTTGCTGAGCCAAACGTACAGCGCCAAGGTGCTGAGCGAATTATTGTGCAACTACCCGGCATTCAAGATACCGCTCGTGCTAAAGAGATTTTAGGCGCAACGGCCACACTTGAGTTTCGCGAAGTAGAAGAAAACGCCGATATTAGCGCTGCTGCTCAAGGTCGTATCCCACCGGGTACTGAAATGATCATGAGCCGTGACGGTTACCCTGTGGTACTTAAAAAACGTATTATTCTTGAAGGTAGCCACATTACTGGCGCGCAATCAGGTAGCGATGAATACCAACGCCCGCAAGTAAGTATTACCCTAGATAGCAAAGGTGGGGCAAAAATGAATGCCTTTACCAAGCGAGCTATTGGTAAGCGCATGGCCACGGTATTTATTGAATACAAACCATCAGGTAAAAAAGATGCCAACGGTAAAGCGCTTCCGCCTATTAAGGTTGAAGAAGTTATTAACGTAGCGACTATTCAAGCACGCCTTGATCGCTCGTTCCGTATTACCGGTATTGATAACCCAGCAGAAGCACATAACTTAAGCTTATTACTACGTGCTGGCGCACTTGTAGCGCCAATTCAAATAGTTGAAGAGCGCACAGTAGGGCCAAGCTTAGGGCAAGAAAACATTGAAGCAGGTATGACCGCGGTAGCACTTGGTTTTGCATTCGTACTTGCATTTATGCTTATTTACTACAAAGGCTTTGGCATGGTTGCTAACCTTGCGCTTGCTGCTAACTTAGTGCTTATTATTGGTGTTATGTCGTTAATTCCAGGCGCAACGCTTACTCTGCCAGGTATTGCCGGTATTGTACTAACCGTAGGTATGGCGGTTGATGCCAACGTACTTATTTTTGAACGTATTCGTGAAGAGCTGGCCGATGGCCGTAGTCCTCAACAAGCTGTTCATTTTGGTTATGACAGTGCATTTAGCACTATTTTTGATGCCAATATCACCACCTTAATTGCTGCCGTTATTTTGTTTGCTGTGGGCACTGGCCCAATTGCAGGCTTTGCGGTTACGTTAGCAATTGGTATTTTAACGTCAATGTTTACAGCTATTGTTGGTACGCGTGCGATTATCAACTTATTTATCGGCGGTAAACGTGTTGATAAACTTTCAATTTAAGGAGTAGCCATGCAAATTTTAAAATTGGGTAGCAAAACCCTACGTTTCATGTCTCTTCGTAAAGTGGCAATGGGTTTTTCAACGTTATTAATTTTAGCGTCATTTATAGCGGTTTTTACTAAAGGCTTAAACTTTGGTTTAGACTTTACCGGTGGTACTGCCGTTGAAGTTGGCTTTTCGCAACCTGCAGATCTTAAAAAGGTGCGTGATGTACTTGCCGAAAATGGTTTTGCAGATGCATCGGTACAATTGTTTGGTTCAAGCCAAGAAATTTTAGTTCGTTTAGCGCCGCGCGGCGATGACGTAAAAGCTGAAGTTATTGGTAACCAAGTTATTGCTGCACTAAAGCTAGCAGACGAAAGCGTAGTAATGCGCCGTATTGAGTTTGTTGGCCCAAGCGTAGGTGAAGATTTAAAAGAGCAGGGTGGCCTGGCCATGTTAACTGCGCTTATTTGTATCTTGATTTATGTAGCATTTCGCTTTGAATGGCGTTTTGCAGTAGGCGCAGTAAGTGGCTTAATTCACGATGTTATTATTACCGTAGGCTTATTTTCGGTATTAGGTTTAGAGTTCGATTTAACCATATTAGCGGCTATATTAGCGGTAATAGGTTACTCACTAAACGATACCATTGTAGTATCTGACCGTATTCGTGAAAACTTTCGCAAAGTGCGTATTGATGACACGATAGAAATTATCGATATGTCTTTAACACAAACGCTTAATCGTACCTTAGTAACGTCAATTACCACTATTTTAGTATTAATTGCTTTGTTTATTTGGGGCGGTCAAACCATTCATGGCTTTGCTACAGCATTGTTATTTGGTGTGTTTATTGGTACTTATTCATCTATTTACGTTGCCAGCTCAGTTGCTATTTCACTTGGCGTAAGTAAAGAAGATTTAATACCAGAAGTGATTGAAAAAGAAGGTGCTGATCTAGACGCTATGCCGTAATAGATTTGTGAGCCGATATTAACCGCCCATCTGGGCGGTTTTTTATTGTCTGCACTAAAGCGAAGTATTCAATACATTAACTATCACTGCTTTACTCTTAAATAAAACGATGCCATTTTATTCGTGGTATTAACACTTATCATACTGAAGCTGCGCTAAAGGATAAAAAGCGAGATACAAAGTTAATTGTTTAACTAAGCAGTTTAATCGTCATAAATAATTTTTTTGCAGACAACAAAAAAGGAGCCTAAGCTCCTTTTTTAAACCATGCAATTTTTATTAACGAAGTAATGACTCAGTTAATACAGGGCGAATTTCGCGAATTATTGCTTGGGTTAGCTTAGGTGCGCCACAAATAATGTTACCACTATTGTTATAGTTTACGCCGCCAGCAAAATCTACAACCATGCCGCCAGCTTCTTTTACTAATAGCTCGCCTGCAGCAGTATCCCAAGGTTTTAAACCAATTTCGAAAAAGCCATCAACGCGTCCAGCAGCCACATAAGCCATGTCTAGCGCAGCAGAGCCCGCACGACGGATATCAGCAGTATGTACGAATAAAGCTTTAAACGCTTCTGTGTATGCATCTAGGTGTTGTTTTTGCTTGAAAGGAAAGCCAGTAGCTAAGATTGAACCGCCTAAATCAACTGTTTTAGAAACGCGTAAACGTTTGCTATTAAGTTGTGCGCCTTGACCACGAGAGGCAGTGAAAAGCTCACCACGAATTGGATCATAAATAACGGCCTGGTCTAAACGACCTTTTACTTTAAGTGCGATAGAAACCGCAAAATGAGGAATACCCTTGATGAAGTTAGTTGTGCCATCAAGCGGGTCAACAATCCATTGGTAATCTGCATCCTTACCTTTATGCTCGCCTAATTCTTCACCAACAATGCAGTGATCAGGGTAAGAGCGTAAAATGGTGTCGCGAATTATAGCTTCTGCTTCTTTATCAATGTTAGTCACTAAATCGTTAGTGCCTTTTTGTTGAACTTCAACTTTTGATAAATCTTCACTTGCACGAAGTATAATTTTGCCTGCGTTACGCGCAGCGCGAACCGCAATGTTTAACATTGGATGCATGGTATTACCTTTGGGTTGTAAAAGAACGTTTATATATTTTAGCTGGCGTATTTTAGCGACTTTTGCCATAAAGTAAACAACAAAGCCTAAATACTTTTGTTTGTTTTTTGTACTTGCTTGATGTGCAGGGCGTTTTATACAAATTCAGCATTGATGAATCTGCAAAGTGTTTTTTAAATGTGTTCTAGTGCTTTAAAAATTTAGCATGTTTTTTACTCTTTAACCTGGGTCTAAGTTAAAAGCTATGAACATGCTTTTATAGGTAGTACATCACATCGGAGTACCACTTTTACCACCAAGTTGGGTTTTTAATTGGTTAGCAAAGCTAATAAATTTTTCTTTAATGGTTCGCTTAATTTTTATTTCTACCGAGCCCATAATAGCCTTTCCCTCAATATGGATGGTCGGCCCTTGATGCTTGTTAAGTGCCACTGTTTTATTTTCAACACTACTAACAATGCTAAACATTTTTGATACTACATTAACGTGTTCTGGTACGTATATTTCATCACTGCCAAAAATACAGTTAACATGAATCGTTACCTCTTGGTGGGTAAAAACAGCATCAGTAAAATCAAGTACTACCGAGCCCATAAAGTTAGTCAGGTAAATGTTTTTAGGCACAACCCATTGGCCGCTTCTTTCATTGGAGCCTAAAATACTGCGTAATGTAAAGTCACTCTGGCTAGATTGTTGAGCGCTGTAATTGGGTGAAAATTGCGAGTGCTTTTGGGCATTATATTGCTGATCAGTATTAAGGGTTAAATCCTCAACTAAGCTAACAAGGACTTCATTATTACTTGTAGCCATTGCCTCATCTAAACGCCTTTCAAATGCTTCAACAGAAATAACTCCGTGGCTGTAATTATAAATTAGTTGATCAATCACTTCTTCGCGCACTTGCTCTTGCGGGCGGTCTGTTATTTTTACGCTCATGAGGGTATTCCTTTTATTTTACTGTTGTCACTATATAAGCAAAGCATATACCAAAAATATTATTTTTATTAATCAGCTTGTTATGTTTTTATCCTATTTACGACTTTGTTATATTAACGATCCATTAACCAAAATGGTAATTATCTAGTTATTTTCACTACTGAGAACTTTTTACCGATAAGTCGGTAAAAAAGTGATGTGTACAAAGTGAAGTTATTTTATATTTAACCTTAAGTTTATGATTTTACTTATTTATTAAAGTTGGCCTAAAGCTGGCATTAGTTAAAGTGTCTTTAATCAAAAGGAGAAAGATTATGAAAACATTTAACAAATCTATCATTGCGGCGTTAGTTTTAGGTACTACGGCTATGGGTGCTCAAGCGAGCAGCTGGGAAAATGAAAGTAAAGATGCTTGGATTGATGGTAAGGCTGAAACAGTGCTTCTTATGAACACTAATCTCAATAACTTTGACATCAACACTGATGTAAAAAATGGCAAAGTTATACTAACAGGTAAAGTTAATAGCGAACTCGACAAAGAGCTAGCAGAAGAACTTGTACTGAGTTTAGATGGCGTAACCAATGTTGATAACCAGCTTACTGTTGTGAAAAGCATGAACAGTAAAAGCCATGACAACATGAAAGATGATGATGGTAGCGGCTTAACCGACGCTAAAATTACCACAGTCATCACAACGCGTTATTTATTTAACTCAGAAGTTGGTGGTACAAACATTGATGTAGATACTGACAAAGGTGTAGTTACTCTTACCGGTACAGTGAACTCAGATGCTGAAAAACAGCTTGCAGTAAAAATTGCTAAAAATGCTGAAGATGTTCGCGACGTAGTAGATAAATTAACGATAGTTGCAAAGTAATATAGTATTTATAAAACCCAGCTTTGCTGGGTTTTTGCTTATAATTTTTTGTTTATAAATAAGGAAGTATTTATGGATATTATACGTATTATTTTTTCAATCTTACTGCCACCACTGGGAGTATTTTTACAGGTGGGTTTAGGCTTACATTTTTGGATAAATATTTTACTCACGTTGTTTGGTTACTTCCCTGGAGTAATACATGCAATCTACATTATCGCAAAAAAATAATTCATTTCTGTTTGTCGCGTAATATAAGCTGTAAGTTGCTTGTTTAAAGCTTAATTTTTAAATTACGCGATATACAGCCTTCCATTTCATTTTTACTTAGCTGCCAGTATTAACCCTAAATTCTGCAAATTTTAATATTACACCCATAAAAAGATTACTATTTAAGCAGTTAGACCATTGATTGTTAAAATAAAGACTTTTGCTAGTGACAAGCCCCTAAAAACTTTTTATACTGCACCCCGCTTTAGTCGCTATGTGGCTAAACGCTTCTTAAAAAATTAACTGTTTACAGTTATACAAAAAGTTGGCCCCTTAGCTCAGTTGGTTAGAGCACACGACTCATAATCGTTAGGTCCCCAGTTCGAGTCTGGGAGGGGCCACCACTTTTAAATATACCCACTAAAAATCATTCCAATCATTAACTAATGAATAGCTCTATGTTGTGTTAATTACACTTTAAGTATATTTGTGACTGTCTCATTATAAAATAATAAATAGAATTGTTTTACGGCAATAAAAAAACCCTAATTAGGGTTTTTTTACAGAGTACTTATTAACGCTTTTAAGCTAATACCTATATTATTAATAACATGATCATTCTGGCTTATTAAGTAGCTAATTAATCCCGTTAGAAATAACCTGTAGGTCACTATATAAAATGACCTTGGTTAGTGATTAAGCTATTTTTTGCTGCTAGAACTGTTCACTAATTTAATGAAACGGCTAAAATAAATTAATTTTTGCGGTAGATCTCATGTTCGATATCGTAAATATTAACGCTTAAGCTGTCTGATGCTCTGCAATAGGTTTTTAAACACTCAAGTAGTTGCTCACTTAACATTTGTTTTTGCTCAATAGAACGCCCTGCCAAAATGTGTACCGCGATATGTATAAACCCCGACCTGCCTGCGCCCAGTAGATATTGCTGATAGGAAATAGCGCGTGTTTTTATGGTTTCTAAATCAAATAGATTACTTTGGAAAGCGGCGTTGTGAATTTTTTCTACAAGTACTTGTGGTAATACAGGGAGGTCTTCTGAGTGTTCAATAATAATGTGCGGCATTTAGGCGTTCCTATTATGAGTTACTACATGTGTGAACCTTATTATACCAAATACCAGGTTACTCGCTAACCCCTGGTCGAGTGAATTTTATAGCTAAAAAAAATTAAATCATGACACTGTAGCAATCAGGTAATCGTAATGAACAATTATGTTGCTCAGGGTAAATACTTTGCATCTATTCGCTTAATATCTATTTGCGGAGATTTATAAGAGGTATAAATTAACCAACCAGCGGTAGCAATATAAGTTAAGCCAGATGTTCTGCTAAATGAACGCTCAGGTAGGCGTATTATGTCGTGATGACTCGCTGAGGCAAAGTCATAGTAACTTAAGCGATAGTCGCCCTGCGCTACATTAAAGTAATACACGCGTGACAGTGCTTGTGTTTCGCCTTCTTGGTAGTACCAGGATGTATGATTAGATAAATTAATAGACGCAACGAGGAGTTGCGCATGTTCGCTACCAGGGGGCTTGATCCAGAGTTGCTTGGCGTCGGGGTTGGCAAATATAAGCGCACCTTGCTTATCTTCATAGGCATATAAGGTGGATTGTTTAATCACTTGTCCTAGGTTGTTTCCTTTTAAATCAAAACGAAATACATGCTCACCATCTGATACTAATACGTTGGTGCTATCATGCGACCAACTGGGTTTACCATGGCTACTAAAATTGGTTGTTAATGCGGTACTGGTTTGCGAGTTAAAATCATAAACGTAAAAGGCATGCTTGCCTTTTTTTGCTACTACAAACGCAATGTAGCGTCCGCTTGGAGACCAAATAGGGCTGTAAATATTCGTTTTTAACTGAGTTAATTGCTTGCGAGCGGTACCATCTTTATTTGCTACCCAAAGCTCTTTAGATCCAGATTCATTCGATACAAATGCTAACTTACCGCTGCGTTCATTATAATCAGGAAAGCGAGTATTAAAGTGCGTAGATAAAATGGGGAAGGGTGAACTTGCCACTGCGTTATTAGTTGCTACTCGCATTAATGCTGAATCAGTATTCCACTGATGAAAGTATAGGCTCCCATCTTGTGCATACTCAGGGTAGCTTAAGCCGTCTACGTGGGCGTTTGTTAGTGTTTTAGTGGTGAAATTATAAAAATAGCCTTGTCGTTTACCTTTTTTAATCCCTGAAAACACCAGTAAATCTTTTTTAGGGTGCCAATCAACACCTTTAATTTCAACAAACCCAGATGTTAACTGTTGGGCACTGCCGGTATTAATATCGACTAAAAATAGCTCTTCAAACCCGGATGGTAGATTACGCGATACAACGAGTTGCTTGCCATCGGGTGAATACACCACAGACTCGTCATAAAACTGGCAATTATTAGGGCAAGGCACTTGTGTGATTGCATGCGGACTTGAGTGTAAATCGACTAAATTAAGCTGAGTTTGATTTACTTGGCTATTTTTATTGCCGCTAATAAATACTAATTGGCTATCTGTAGCGTTGATATCTAAATCGCTACTGAGGCGATTACCACATTCACCAAGGGTTACTTTTTTTGCGTTTGCGAGCGTATATTTTATAATTTTACAACTGCTGCCTGCGCCGCGTTGATAATAAAATAGCTGCTCACGGTCATGACTAAAAACGGCGCGCCCTTCTATAAAAGGGGTGTCTGTTAAGGCAACGGCAGCTTGTTCTGGCATATATAGATCACGTAAGTATAAGTTAGCTTTGAAACCTGGGCGGCGCCAAGAATAAACTAAAAAATGATTATCGTTCGATATGGCAGGAAATAACTCACGGCCAGGGCTTGTTGTAATAGTTTCTATATGTTCATAAAGGCGGATATCGGCTACGTGTTGCTTGCTCGTTGGTGGCATTTTTAAAGAGTATAAATAGCTGCCACAGATAATAATGATTAATAAAACACTGAGGATAAAAGGGTAAAGGTACTTTGTTTTAGGTGTATTGTTATTTTTTTGAGCAGATTCATCAGCTGTAGTAAAGCGAGGGGGTTGTGCTAGGCGATAACCTGTTTTACGCAATGTTTCTATATAGGTATTGCTAGGGTCGAGCTCTTTAAATGCTTTTCGTAAGTGCCAAATAGCATTAGTCAGGGCTTTTTCGCCCACAAATTGATTACCATCCCACACGTTATCAATTAATTTTTCGCGAGTAACGGCGTGTGGATAGCACTCGCTTAGAAAACAAAGTAGCTCAATAAATTTAGGTTGTAAAATACATTCATTGCCATCATAGCTTAGCTTATTTTCAAATGGAGAAACGAGGCAACTTCCTACTGAAAATGGCGACTTAGTTTTCATAAATAATGCATTCACACCTTAATATATTTATAGTTTGAAAAGTAACTACTGATAAAGCTAACAGTAAAGTTGCACGATGAGTTGTGCATTTGTTAATTAATATCTGTTTAACAGTTAACTCTTAAGTGAATGATTGTAAATGAGTAGATGTTAAATAGATATAAAATAGGGATATAAACGAGATACCTTTCATTGTGTTTTCATTCACGATTGCATACAAACTATTACATATAAAATAATTAGTTAAGACGTTATCGATAACGCCGTAAAAAGCCCAACCAAAATAGATAACGCCTTAACTTGCATAACAACAAATAGTAAGGGAATTGTGTGAGTAATATAGTAACTAAAAAGTGCACATTAGCATTAGCGATTACCGCTTGTTTATCAGGCCAAGCATTTGCAAATGACGCAGAAATTGAGCGTCAATCTATCGCTAAAAAAACGGATGTAGTAATTCAAGAAGAGCCAGAAAAAATTACCGTAACCGGCTCTCGTTTAAAGCGCGATAGTTTTTCAGTGACAACTCCCTTGGTAACCATGGACCGCTCTGCAATACAAGATACTGGATTAGGCAATTTATCTGATGTGTTGGTCGATAATATGCCTGCGCTTAGCCAAAGTATTGGTAATACGACTAGTCAGTCAAGTATATCTGGCACGGGCCTTTCAACGGTGCAATTACGTTCATTAGGGGCTAATCGTACACTGACCTTGATAGATGGCCGTCGTGTGGTATCAAATAGTTACGGTGGTAACTATGTTAGCCTTAATACTATTCCCAGCGGTATGGTTGAGCGAGTAGAGATTATTAGTGGTGGGGCGTCAGCTACTTATGGTGCAGATGCGGTGGCTGGAGTAGTAAATATTATTACTCAGTCTAAAAAAGAAGGTTTTGAATTTCAAGCACGTGGCGGCGAAACCACCAGTGGTGGCGGTAAAGAGTTTACGCTAGATGTAAACTACGGTACTTCGTTTGGTAACGACCGTGGTTATGTTTATGTTAGCACTAACTGGGATCGTGATTTTGGGATGAGCTTTTACGACCGAGACCGTGCACAAGTAGAGGCTGCGCACCGTTATAACGATGACCTAATGTGTAACCAAATGCTGACTGCAGATGGTTATCAATGCATGAGTGGCATAACCCAGGCAGATTGGAAAAGTAAAAGTGACGGTACCCTTGGTGGCGTATTTTTAGAAAGTTCAAAAAATGATACTCAGTTTTGGTACGACGGCCAAACACTTCGTGATGACTGGAAGGATAACGAAGAGCTTTACGGTATTAACTCACAGCAATACGTGATGCTAGATGTACCGAGCGATAACTTATCAACGGCGGTAAAAATTGATTTTGATATTACCGACGACATTACAAGTTACTTTCAGTTGCAATATAGTAAAAGTGGCTCGTTTAACAGTAAGTCGCCTGAAGATGAATACGAAAATGCATCAGTACCGCGTTACGATCCGGTAACCGGCGACCCAATTGCAGATATTGCACCGGGTTATATACCGATAGATAACCCGTATGTACCGCAAGAAATTATCGATAGTAATCCATACAAAGATCGTATTTATTGGGACCGCCGTTTTGGTGAAGTAGGTAACATTAGCACAGATAATGATCGTACCACGGTTCGTACTTGGGCTGGATTACAAGGTACCATGTTTAATGGCGATTGGGACTGGGATGTATCTGCAGGGTACGGTCAATTTAAACAACATCAAATACGCAGTAATGAGTTAAACACAGTGCGTGTTAATCAGGCGCTGCAAGCTGAAAAACTTCCCGATGGTACTATTCAATGTAAAGATGCAGACGCTCGCGCCGAAGGTTGTGTTGCACTTAACTTATTTGGTGAAGGGTCTATTACTCCAGCAATGGCTGATTGGATCCGTACTAATCCAGTGATCGATACTAAAATTCAGCAGTACACGGTAATGGGTTATATCACTGGTGATTTATTTGAAATGCCGGCAGGGAGTGTGTCAGCAGTATTTGGAGGTGAATACCGTAAAGATTCGCAAAGCCTAGATACTAGCGATGATATGAAAGCCGGTGGCATTACCTTTAACGTAGTACCTTCGTTTCAAGGTGAGGTAGAAGTGTATGAAGCGTTTGCTGAGCTAGCAATACCCTTATTAAAAGATGCGCCACTGGCTAAAAGTTTATCAGCTGAAACCTCGTTGCGCTTAGCTAATTACAGTATGGAAAATATTAGTACCGTAGCTAGCTATAAGTTAGGTTTGTTATGGCAGCCGATTGAAGGCTATATGGTGCGTGCTAACTATGCACGAGCACAACGTGCACCTACAATTACTGAACTGATGTCACCACCTCGCGGCGATTTTGATTCGTACGATGATATTTGTGATGGATTAACGGCTACATCTACTAAGCCGGGACATGCTAATTGTCGTTTAGAGCCTACGTTAGCGCAAAAGTTAGCAGATGATCCTAACTTTGAGTTTGAAAGTGAAGATAATAACTACTCGCCAAATACGGGTAACCCAAACTTAAAAGAAGAAACAGCAGATACTTACACCTTTGGTGTGACCTTATCACCGGAGTATTTTGGTGGTTTTAATCTAGCTATTGATTACTACGATATTGCTATTGTTGATGCAATTGACGAAATTAGTAACGAAAATATTATGCGTGAATGTTATGCCTCTGACGCAGCGTGGGGCGATAGCAACGAATACTGTAATGATATTACCCGTAACGAAGAAGGTAATATTATAAAAGTACTACAAAGAGAGTATAACTTAGATGAGTTAACTGCTCGTGGGTACGACGTAGTAGCCACTTATAAGTTTGATATTGGTAGTTATGGTAGCATTAAGTTAAAAGCCGATTACAACCATGTAATTGAAAATTCACAAACATATGAAGGTCTCGATGGCAACGCTGTAACTACCCAATATGCAGGGTACGGCAGCACTAAAGATAAAGCTGCTATGTCAATCATATGGAGTATGGATGAGTTACGCGTACGTTGGCGCACCAATTACTTAGGCTCGTTTAAAGCAAGCCAAGAAGATGAAAACGATTATATTGAATACACTGCTGCAAACGATGAACGCTGTGCTGCGGGTGAAACAAGTTGCGTAGCTAACCCAGAGTCACTAGCGTATCAAGATTATGGTTCATACTTAAAACATAGTTTGTCTGCGTCATACACTATGGCACTAACACCTAAAAGCGATTTACGTGTTTTTGGTGGTGTAAATAACGTATTTGACGATAAAGGCGCATTTTATCCAAGTGGCAGTGGTAATTACTACAGTGGTTACGGCGGTGGTGCAGGGCGTTATATTTATTTAGGTGCGCAATACAGCTTTTAAATTAACCTGAGTTCAGGTAATGGTTTTTAGGTAAGTAATTTTAAAAGTAAGTAGTTAATTTAAATAAAGTTACCAAGGCATGCCCATAATGGGCATGCCTTTTTATTTTTAGGGTAGGATTAATTAATAAATAGCTTTATTTTTTATAACATGTGTTTTGCTACTGTAAATACGTTTAGTATAGAAAAACAAAACGTATCCCTCTTTAAGTATGTTGGAGAACACGATGAAGTATTTAAAAGTCAGCTTTTTACTCGCGGGTATGCTTACCTTAACAGCGTGCTCAGATGATGTTGCTTCTGTAAGCCTTGGGCTATTTACCACCAAGGATGTAATTGTAAATTCGCAACAAGACCCTTTAGTCACTGGGGTAACGTGCCATATTAGCCATATTGAAGCTAATTTAGATTTTTCAGACCCTTCTGATATGTCAATTTCGTGTCGGCAAACCGGGGTTATTACCGCAGAGCAATTGCAGCAGATTGATCGGAGTAAATCTGGGGAAGTGGTATTTAAATCATCTAAAAGTATTTTATTTAAATCATTAAAAGTGCGTCGTATTTACGATGCTAAAGCACATACCTTATTGTATTTGTCGTACTCGACTAAAGAGTCTACGGGGAGTCATCATCATGCGTTATCTACTGTACCATTATACAATACACAAGCATGGCAATGGGCGCTTGGGCAAGAGCGAGAATAAGCTATGTTAGCGTTATTTAAGTCTAAACCATTACTGGCTGAGCAAGAGCAGCAATGGTTAATTGATACCTTTATATGGGCGGTTGAAAACTTTGATGTTGAGTTTTTTACCCAGCATACGCAAATCACTCTGCCCACGGTTGAGCTCTTTCCCGACTCGGTATCGAGTGTTGAAGAAATGGCCAGTAATGTATTTAACCGTGTAAGCCGTTATGCGGGTATGGCAGCGTGGCCTATTCAACTAGTTGCACCACAGCAGCTCACTCCACAGGTTTTTCCACAGTTTAAATTTAGCCAACAACTACGTGGTGAAGGCGCTAAATTAATTGTGCCGCCTAGCCAAGCTATTAATATTTCGTTTAATTCAAATCAAGTAAATCAGCCACAAGACTTAGTTGCCAGTTTTGCTGGAACATTAGCGACTATTTTAATTCATCATGTGGGCGTATTACCACCGGGCGGAAAAGACTACTTAGCGCAAGCTGCTGATGCACTGGCATGCTTTTTAGGCTTTGGGGTAATGATGAGCAACACGGTATATCAGTTTAAGGGCGGCTGTGGCTCGTGCTATAACCCTTATGCAAATCGCGAGGTGTCGTTGAGCGAAACCCACACGGTATTTATGCATGCGTTAGTGAGTTACTTTAAAAATGATAAACGCTCTAAGCAGTATTTAAAGCCGCATTTGCGCGGCCAATTTAAAAAAGCGCAAAAAGAAATTAAAGCATTAGTAAATAACTCAGCTAACCCGCTGTTATTAGCGTATATGCCAAACTAAGCAGAGATATTGTGTGAATTACTTAGACGAATTTTTACTGATTGCCGTAGCGCACTTTTTTGCAGTAGCAAGCCCTGGGCCCGATTTTGCAGTGGTATTAAAGCAAAGTGTACAGCAAGGTAGGCGCAATGCACTTTGGACTAGTGCAGGTGTCGGTGCGGCTATTTTATTACACGTAGCTTATTGCGTGTTAGGTGTGGCACTTATTTTAACGCAGTCGCCCAAGGTGTTTATGGGACTTAAATATTTGGCCGGTGCCTATTTAGCTTATTTGGGAGTGCAAGCACTGCGAGCAGCCAAACCGGGGGCAAACCTTAATGATGATATTGCCAACAAAACGGTGCCAGCAGAGCCCGCTTGGTTTGCCTTTCGGCGCGGTTTTTTAACCAATGCATTAAACCCCAAAGCCACCTTGTTTTTTATGTCGCTATTTACTTTAGTCATAAGCCCAACTACCTCTACAATAGTACAAGTAGGTTATGGCGTTTATATGGCGCTGGCTACCTGGGCGTGGTTTTCAATGTTATCAATAGTGCTTTGTAAAACTAAGGTACGTGGCTTTTTCCAGCGCAGTGGTTATTGGTTTGACCGTTGCATTGGCGTTATTTTAATAGCTTTGGCTATTCGTGTTGTAATTTAAAACTAAGTTACATTATTTAATTTTAGGAGTAGGTATGTCGCTTTATAATTTTTCGTTTGGTTCTAATATGTCGTCTCACCGTTTACTGGCGCGTCTACCTAATGCTAAGCGTATTGGTACTGCAGTATTACAAGGCTATGAGCTAACCTTTGATATGTATTTTAAAGATGGCTCAGGTAAATGCAGTATTAGCCCAAGTGATGCAGAAGATGCGTTAGTTTATGGGGTTGTTTATCAGATAAGTGACGCCGAAAAAGTCATTTTAGATGGCATAGAAGGTGCGGGTTACGACTGCGTAAATATAACCGTAAAGCTTTTAAGCGGCGAAGACGTTAACGCTCATTGCTATATTGCCAATACCCACGATAGTGAAGCGCTACCCTACGACTGGTACATTAAACACGTTCATCGCGGCGCGCTTGAAGCCGGCGTTCCAAAAGCATACAGTGATGCAATATTAAAGCGCGCGCAAAAAAGCGACAGCAACCTAGAACGTGCTGAAATTGAATTTGCAGTACATCAAAAATAATCATAATAAAAAAGGATAACAATGAAGTTAATTAAGTTTGCCACAATTGCTTTATTAGCAGGGGCTACGTTTAGTACCTGGGCACAAGTAGATACCAATAAAATAGAGCAGGTAATTCAAACCTCCATGGCACGTTTTGATGTGCCAGGAATGGCAGTTGCTATTGTTGAAAACGACAAAGTAATATTTGCTAAAGGTTTTGGTGTAACCCATATAAACACCGGTAATAAGGTTAATAAAGACACCTTGTTTGGCATTGCATCTAACACCAAAGCATTTACCAGTGCGGCGCTGGCTAAGTTGGTTGATGAAGGTAAGTTGAGCTGGGACGATAAAGTGATTGATCACCTGCCAGAATTTCAACTATATGACGCATACGTAACCCGCGAAATGCGTATTCGCGATCTGCTAAGCCATCGCAGTGGGTTGGGGCTTGGGCAAGGCGACTTAATGATTTGGCCAAGTACCGACAAGTCGGTTGATGATATTTTAGCAGGGTTAAAATACTTAAAACCAGCCAGCAGCTTTCGCAGCCAATATGCGTATAACAACTTAATGTTTGTTACTGCAGGGGAAGTGGTGGCACGCGTATCTGGGATGAGTTGGAACGATTACATCGAAAAAAACATGTTACAGCCACTAAATATGACTCACTCGCGAGCAGGGTTTTCGCGCATTCCAAGCAGCAATAAAAACTGGGCAACGGGGCATATTCCGATGGATAACCAACTCCATCCATTTTTTGTTAACTACCTAGAAGATTTTAAAGGCGCTGGGGCAATAGCCTCAAGTGCCAGCGATATGAGCCAATGGCTACGTACGCAACTTGCTGGTGGCACAATGCCAAATGGCGAGCAGTTATTTAGCGAAAAACAACAAGCGCAAATGTGGCATCCACATATAACGGCTATGGCGTCTAAAAGCGCGTTTGAGGCGTATCATCAGCAATTTAGAGGTTACGGGCTAGGCTGGAGTATTGAAGATTACCACGGCTTTAAAAAGCTTGGTCACGGTGGCGGTATTTTAGGCATGGTGTCGCAGGTTACATTACTACCTGAAAAAAAACTCGGTATTGTTATTTTAAGTAACCAGCAAGCATTTGGTGCGCTAGCGGCAGTAACCCACGAAGTGCTTGAAGATGCGCTTGAGCTTGAAGATAAAGATTGGGTTGAAGACTTAGCTAAAAAGCATTTTGAAAGTAAAGAGAAAGCATACGCTAATGCAAAGCCTGCAGCGCCAGCTGATTATCAACCGCAACTACCTAATATTAATTACACAGGTACGCTACACGATAATTGGTACGGCGATATAATTATTGAGCAGCTTGATGGCAAATTACATATTGATTTTACGCATACCAAGGGCTTAAAAGGCTCACTTGAGCATTACACAGGCAATACTTTTATTGTTAAGTGGGATGAAAAACTACTTGAGGCTGATGCGTTTATTAACTTTAATATGAATACCGAAAACAGAGTAAGCAGCGCTAAAATGCGTGCAGTATCTACGCAAATAACCGACTTTAGTTTTGACTTTAGAAATTTAAAATTAACAGCAAAATAACTGTTTTTGCTATCCCTAATTTGCTATATCTAGTGTAAAGGGTATACACCAAAGTCGCAAAGCCACCCTCGGATGGCTTTGTTATATTATGTTTAATGATACAGTTAGGAGCTTTTATGCGTACCGCAATTATTTCTCATCCTCATTGTCGTAAACATAAAATGATTGATGACCACCCAGAGTGCCCAGAGCGCTTAGATGCCATTAACGATCGCTTACTAGCAAGTGGATTAGATATTGCTATTGAGCAAAAACAAGCGCCCAAAGCGCAACGAGAGCATTACTTACTTGCGCATGACGAATCATTAGTTAGCTCTGTTGAAAGTAAAATACCTACCCAAGGGCTTGTCGATTTAGACGGTGATACTTGGTTATGTCCCGATTCATTAAAAGCAATTGAGCGTGCAGTAGGGGCCGGTATTTTAGCGGTAGATGAAATACTAGAGGGCAACCTTGATGCTGCATTTTGCTCGGTGCGCCCGCCGGGGCATCATGCAAATCGCACTACCTCATCCGGTTTTTGTGTATTTAACAACCTTGCTATTGCGGTTAAATATGCACAAAGCAAAGGGGTTAAGCGCATTGCTATTGTTGATTTTGATGTACATCATGGTAATGGCACTCAAGATATATTTATAGATGATAAAAACGTCCTGTTTTGCTCTTTATTTCAGCATCCATTTTATCCCAATACAGTGGTTGAAAATAACACCACGTTAGTTAATTCACCTTTGCCAATTGCCAGCGACGGTAACGATTTAAAAGCGGTATTTGAGCAGCAATGGCTGCCTAAACTAAATGCTTTTAAGCCTGACATGTTATTTATTAGCGCAGGATTTGATGCTCACCTCGAAGATGATATGGCTAGTTTAAAGTTTGTAGAGGAAGATTACCGCTGGCTAACCGAGCAATTAGCCCGCTTTAGTGAGCAGCATAATTGCCGCGGTATAGTGTCGTATTTAGAAGGGGGGTATGCGCTTTCTGCATTGGGTCGCAGTGCAATTGCACATGTAAAAGCGTTAGTCGATTATGAGTAACGCAAATGCTTGCTCAGGTGTTAGCTGCTTAATTTTACTTAGGCAACACTGACCTTCTTTTAGCAAATAATCTTTCACTAAATCTGCTAATTCAATGGCACTAATGGCTGTTTTTGGCTCGCCACTTAGTGTTGTATAGCTATACTTACTATCTAAAATAATAATTCTGCTTTTTTGCAGCTCATCCATCGCATATACAAAATCATCTACTTCATCAGGCTGCTCAGCTAACTCAATTTCATTGTTATAAATAATAATTTTTGGATACGACATGCTTATTTATTGTCCTACATCAAAGGGGGAATATTTGCTCGATTTATCGAAATTTTCCGAGAAAACCTATTGATCGACGCGAAGCGGCGTCGATGGGATGAATCGGAATAGTTAGCCCTGCTCTTGAATGTATTTTCGAATTGTATCAGCAGCCGCATTTCCAACAGAGCAAACAAAATATCCGTCAGACCAAAATGTTTTTTTAACCCAGAATTACTTTTAAAACCATTTAAATCTCGACCATAGACTTTACGTTGTAGATTGTTTAATTCTCCTAACGTAACTCGCAACACTGATATTGGGAGAGATCGTTAGCAATATGTGTATATGATCTTTGTCCACCTCGATCTCTTCGATATTAAATTCTGAGCGCTCTGCAATTTCAGTGATTTTTTGTTTTACAAAATCACCTACATCACCTTTTAACAATTGTTTTCTATATTTAACCACAAGTATTAAATGTAGCGCTATTAAATATTTACAGTGAGATTTAGTTTCATATTCCATCTTGACAACTCATTTCCATACAGTAGTCTATACAGTATATGAAAAAGACGCTTAGATACAACTACAGGCTAAATCCTACGCCAGAGCAAGAAGCTAAACTTGTTGAGTTTGGCGCGACAGCGCGTGGCATTTGGAACTTATTGTTGTCTGAGAACATACGTCGATACGAGCACGATAAAACGTTTTTGTTTTACAAAGACATGGCCTCACTACTTAAAGATATCAAGACGTTCGAAGAGTTTAACTGGATCAAAGCATTCGATTCTGCGGCAGCTCAACAAGTTGCCCGCGACCTGGAATTAGCGCTCAAAAATGTTTTTACTAAAGGTCGCTTGCAACGCTTTCCAAAGCACAAGATCTCATATAAAAAGAAAAAACTTCACAACGATAGTTTTCGAGCGGTCAATAACTCAAACTGTATCCGCATTGAAAATGGCGCTATCAGTATCCCAAAGGTAGGCAAGATACCCATTATCTTGCATCGCAAACTAGCAAGTAAAATCAAGACTGTAACTATCCAGTATCACCACGGAAAATGGGGATGCAGCATCACTCAGGAAGTTGAGTGCAAAACAGCTAAACAAGTTTTAAAAACAATCACAGGTTTTGACATTAACTCAAAGCAAACTGTTGTTGGCTCAGATGGTTTTGTGGTCGATAACCCCAAGTTTTTAAAGCAGTCAAAAACAAAGTTAAATCAATTGCAACGCCAGCTTGCACGCCGAACTAAAGGTTCAAATCGCTGGCACAAAACCAAACAACGCATCAACAAATTACACGGCAAAATCTCACGGCAAAGGCTCGACTTTGCACACAAAATTTCACGCCAGATAACCAATGAAAATGACATTTTAGTGTTCGAAGATTTAAACGTAAAAGGGATGCAAAAGTTCAATGGCAGCATGGTTGCCGACAATGTGATGGGCTTAATTACTCAGCTTTCAAAATACAAAACTGAGCTTGAAGGTAAACTCTATCACGAGATTGGCAGGTTTGAAAAATCCACTGGGGTTTGTTCTGAATGCGGCCAACATCATGTTTTAACATTGAACGACAGATATTTCACATGTACGGCTTGTGAAACTAACCAAAGCCGAGACTTGTCAGCGGCTAAAAGCATAGCAAAAACAGGTGAATTAGATTTGATTGCGGCTGGGATCGTCGCAAGGGTTACCCCCACATCTCAGCAGAAATCAGCCATTAAAACGAAAGTCTTCGAGCTATCGAAGTTTGCTGTTGGAACTGAGAAAAAAGAAGCAGCCTAGTCTCTAAGTCAAGGCTGTAGAAGCCCATTGATCGACACGGAGTGGCGTCGATGGGTAGTTCACTAGCTCATTTACACAGGCTAAAACGCAGTTGCAGCAACTAAAAGAACTGGGCGTGCATATAGCATTAGACGACTTTGGGACCGGGTATTCGGCATTGAGTTATTTAACGAAACTGCCTTTTGATACATTAAAAATAGACGCGAGCTTTATTGCTAAAATCCCTGATGAATACGGCAATAGCCAAATAGTTGCAGCGCTTATTGCACTGGCAAGCAATTTAAACTAAATGGTAGTGGCAGAGGGAGTTGAGCAGCTAGCTCAAAAAAGCTACCTTATTAGCTTAGGGTGTAATGTTATACAGGGGTATTACTATTGCCACCCGTTAACGCAGCGGCAATGGTTTGATTTTTATCGGGTGAACTGCTTATCTGCGAGCACTCAACCAACCGGCACTTAGCCTACGGTTACTTCGTAAGAGGTGAATTTTCGAATGTTAATAACGCCTTTTTCAAAAATTAAATACTGACCTTTAATGCCTTGTAAAACACCGCTTACTACCGGGTCTTTATCAAAGTTAAACGAGCTGATTTTGGTTGGGTATTCGCTTACCGGAAAGTTTAAATCAACTACGTCTTCATCTAGCTGTTCAATAGCTGTTGCGCCAAATAGCTCGCTTAGCTCATTTAGCTTTGCACTAATTTGTGGAATAAGCTCAGCGGCTGCAGCTTTTAAATCTAGCGCTTCGTTTTGGCCTTTTAGCATATTGCGCCAATTAGTTTTATCAGCAATAAATTCAGCCAATGCCACTTCTACTAAGCCTGATTGCAACCGTGTTTGCACTTTAAAAATAGGCAATGCTTGGGTAGCGCCTTGATCAACCCAGCGAGTTGGTATTTGCGTGTGGCGAGTAATACCCACTTTTAGTCCTGAGGTATTAGCGAGGTAGACGTAATGCGGGATCATGCAATTTTCTTCTCCCCACTCTGGCTCGCGGCAAGTACCTTGATCGTAATGGCAGGTTTCTGGCTTCATAATACACATATCGCAACTAGCAAGTTTGCGCATGCATACAAAGCAATGGCCTTGAGAATAGCTTTTTTTGGTTTTTTTACCACAGCTAGAGCATAAAATTGTGCCGCTAAAAGTAAGCGTTAGCTCTTTACCTATAAATGCATTTAAGTCGACTAAGTGCTCACCCACAGGTAAGTGATATTGTACCGGCTCGGTTAAGCTCGATTTTAATTTACGCAATGTGCCTTGCATCTTTACTTGGCCCCTAAAGATGTTAAAAAGGGGAGTCTAACATTTTTAAATTATATTGGCTGTTTAAGTACAGTAAATAATCGTCATACGCGAGTGGTTTGGCGTAAAGGTATCCTTGCGCGTGATCGGCGTTCATACCTTTAAGTAAGTCGTGAACCTCTTGCGTTTCTACTCCTTCAATAGTGATTGATAAACCTAGGTTATGCGCCATATCTATCGCTGTTTGCACAATAACCTGATGAGTATGATTATTGGGTAAATCATGCACAAACGATTTATCTATTTTTAATTCACTAAAGTGAAAGTTAACTAGATAACTAAGTGACGCGTAGCCTGTACCAAAGTCATCAAGTACTACTTTAACTCCCAAGGTGTTCAGTTGCTCTACTAATTTAATAAGCGTCTCCTGGCTCTCTACAAAGGCTGATTCTGTCAGCTCAAATTTAAGTAGATGCGCAGGAACCTGGTACTTAATTAAAATGTTTTCTACTTTTTCGGCTAAATTATTGATGGTTAAATTTTTAGCGCTTAAATTTACACTAACAGTATGCCCAGGGTGCCCATTTTGGGTGAACCTAATAATATCTTGGCAAGCTTGTTCAATAACCCACAAAGTAAGCTCGTTAATAATACCGGTGTGCTCAGCTAAAATTATTAATTTTTCAATTGAAATGCTTTTAAAGGCCGGATCGGGCCAACGCAATAGCGCCTCGGCGCCGTTAATTTTATTTGTACTAAAGTTAAGTTGCGCTTGATAATGCAGCGCCAACTTATTGGTTTTAATTGCCTGTTGCAGCTTAGCGGCCAAAGCCACGTCCATCACTTGTTGTTTACCATGCACCGATGAGCTTACTTTGTTAATGTTGTATTTGGCATTTTTAAGTGCCAAATAGCCATGCTGTAACCAGTAGTCAAAATCGTCATTTTCATTTAAGTAACTAAAACCAATAGAATAGTTAAGCTGCAAATTGAGACCTTTTATTTCGTACTGTTTTGGTAAGCCAGCAAGTACTTTGGTTAACCGCTCTTCAAGCATAATTTGGCTTTGGATTTTAGTAGAAATAAAAGCAAACACACCGCTGCCCAAGTCGGAAAATTGCGTAATGGCGCTGAGGTCGTTATCAAGGTCGATAAACTCACGCTCATAACTCAGTTGCAATGCCAGTTTATCGGCGACATGCCTGATTAGCGTGTAGCCTTGTGCTGGGGTAATAATAGTATTGAGCGAGTTGAAGTGGCGTATTTTAACTAAACATAAAATAGCGCGACGCTGCTGCGTTTGTAGCATCATAAAGGCTTGCTTTAACTTGGCACTGTTGAGTAGTTTGGTTTGCTGTGTGTGGGTGGCATGATATAAAGCGCGCGCTCTTTGGTAGCGAACTCTATCGGCAAGTGCCATCGCCATTAGTACTATTTCGCATAGTATAGCGACTAGAAAAGCATGGCGAGTAGTAAAACTGTAGGAAATTACGCCGGTTAACTCTAAAGGTTGAATAGCAGCACCAAGTATTAATGGCACCCAAGAGAGTACGTAATACTTTGCCCATCTAAAACCGCTACGCAGTTTATTATAAATTAAAATAATACACACAATATACAGCGCGGCCATTATTACAAAAAAGATGGGGGCGGCTATATTTTCTGGTATAAATAAACTACTTACTGCAAGTATAAACATCAGCGAAAGTAGTCTTACACTTAATTTATAACGCCAGCAGTTATCCTTGTGGTAGCGTAAAAATAGTGTACAAAAGGCCAGGGTGAAAAAAGCGATGGCGTAATTGGCAAACACAACTCTTTCATGAATAAACAATTGCCAAGGGGTTGGCCATAAATAAAAGCCAAACCCTAATACTGCTCCCATTAGCACTATGGCGCTAATAATATAGCCAATGTAAACTAAGTACACGCGGTCTTTAATGCCCAAATAGAGTACTAAGTTATACAGCGCTGCCATTATTAATACCCCAACAAATATGCCCCAAATACCGGTTTGCGAGCGTACTAGGTCAACAAACTCTTTATTGCGATATAAACTAACCGGCGTTTTACTTATACCGCCAGTATCTATTTTAATGACTAAGTGCTGGGTTGCTTGCCCCTTTAAGGTAAAGCGAATATGGGGTACGCTGTATTGAAATAACGAGAGATTTTGCTCTTTGTCACCCAAGTTATATGTATGTAGTAACTGTTTCTTATCATTTAGTTGATAAATAGTTAGGTGATCAACCATAGGGTTGTCAAAGTGGGCAACAAGGTCTTCACTTTTTAGATTTTTATTTTTTAAATCAATAAATAACCAATAATTTTGTGCAGTAAAACTCCATGGTATTTTAGAAAAAGGCTGAGCAATTAAGCGCTCTGGTTGAGCCATTAGTTCGTCAAAGCTGAGTTGTTTACTGCTATCAATGTAATAAGCATAATTTAAATAGATAGGGGCAATTTTATCTATTGTGTAACGGGCAGGCGTTATCAGGTTTGATACCAAGGTATTAATTATAAAAAATATTAATATAAGTATTGCTGTGGCTAGCGCATGATAACGTAACGTTTTAAATTCCAAATTATGCTGTGCTTTTTTTGATCCTTTCAAATAGTGTAGCACTAAAAAAGCGCAGACAAGCTGCGCTTTTGATGTTTACATTTAATAGTAATATTAACCAATAGGTTATATTTAACTATTTTGCTCTCTCGCAATAGCACGATATGCAATATCAGTACGATATTCCATGCCATCCCAGCTGAGTTGCTTTATTAGCTCGTAAGCGCGTTGCTGCGCTTCGGTTACGGTATTACCCAGTGCGGTGGCACATAATACACGTCCGCCCGCAGTTACTACGTCATTACCGTTTTGTTTAGTACCAGCATGAAATACTTTTTCGCCAGCAGGGTAGTCAACCTGTAAACCCGATATAACATCGCCTTTAGGATAATCACCAGGATAGCCTTTAGCGGCCAGTACTACACCAACGGCTGCACGTGGATCAAACTCAATGGTGGTTTTATCCAGTTCAACACGATTAGCCGCTTCAATTAACTCGACTAAGTCTGATTGCAAACGTAGCATCATAGGTTGAGTTTCCGGGTCGCCAAAACGACAGTTATACTCAATTACTTTTGGCGTGCCATCGGTATCTATCATTAAGCCAGCGTATAAAAAGCCTGTGTACGGATGACCCTCGCTCGCCATGCCCTCTACCGTTGGGTAAATCACTTCGTTCATAATACGCTGATGAATTTCATCGGTAACTACTGGCGCAGGTGAATAAGCACCCATACCGCCAGTGTTAGGGCCAGCATCGCCATTGTAAGCGCGTTTATGATCTTGGCTAGTGGCAAATGGTAATACGTTTTTGCCATCTACCATCACAATGAAAGACGCTTCTTCACCTTCTAAAAACTCTTCGATAACTACGCGGCTACCAGCATCACCAAAAGCATTACCCGCAAGCATGTCACGAATAGCATCTTCAGCCTCGGCTTCAGTCATCGCAACAATAACGCCTTTACCTGCGGCTAAACCATCTGCTTTGATTACAATTGGCGCGCCTTTTTCTTTTAAATAAGCAAGGGCAGGGGCAACCTGTTCAAAGGTTTGGTAATCGCCACTAGGGATATTGTGACGCGCTAAAAAGTCTTTAGTAAACGACTTTGAGCCTTCAAGCTGAGCTGCGCCCGCTGTTGGGCCAAATATAGCTAGGCCGTGTTCACGAAACTTATCAACCACACCTAATACTAACGGGATCTCAGGGCCTACAATAGTAAGCTCAACATTATTTTGTTGTGCAAACTGAAGTAAACCGTCTAAGTCGTCAACATTTATTGCAACGTTCTCAAGTTTTGGCTCAAGTGCTGTGCCCGCATTACCAGGGGCTACAAATACTGTGTTTACTTTGGTGTTTTGAGCGGCTTTAAACGCAAGAGCGTGTTCGCGGCCGCCGCTGCCAATGACTAAAACATTCATGGCGAAAAATTCCTATTTAAAGCGGTTTTTTAAATTTCAGCGTCATGCGGTCACTCTCACCAATGGCTTTATATTTATCGGCATCTTGCTCGCCTAAACGTAAGCTTGGTGGTAGCGTCCATACCCCTTTAGGGTGATCGGCTGTATCTTTTGGGTTAGCGTTTATTTCACTACTAGCAACTAATTCAAACCCAGCTTGTTTAGCTATTTCAATTACGTAGCTTTGCTTCATGTAACCACTGCTTTTTTGATCGTCATCGGCGCGTGCTTCAGGCAATCTATGCTCTACTACACCTAAGGTGCCACCTGGCTTGAGCGCGGTATAAAAAGATTTAAACGCACTAAGTGCGCCGTCTTTATTTTTACCCATATACCAGTTATGCACATTTCTAAAGGTAAGTACCATATCGGCGCTATTTGCAGGGGCAAGTTCGGTGTGAGTAACAGGAGCAAACTCAGTTACTATTACTTTACTAAAGCGTGGGTCTTGCGTTACTTTTTGTTCAAACTCAGAGCGAGAACGCTGATAAAAGCCAGTCGCATCTTTTGGAAAATGCGCGGCGTAAAATTTGCCATTATCTTTGAGTACAGGCGCTAAAATTTCGCTGTACCAACCACCACCGGGCGATATTTCTACCACGCTCATATTCGGCTTTAAGCCAAAAAATGCCAGCGTTTGTGCTGGATGACGAAACTTGTCACGCTCACTGTTTTTAGCAGCGCGCTGCTCATCATTAAGTGCATTAGCAACTAATGAGTTTTCACTGTGGTTATGAGCCAAGCTTGCTGCAGAGCTAAGCGCAATAGTGGCGACAAGTATAGATTTTAAAGCAAATTTCATCATTTTATTCTTCACTGTTAGTTTAATGAACAATCAGAATACGTTAATTGATTGCAAACAAACAGAGCTAAACTCAAACTTCAGTGTTTAGCTCTATAAGTGATTAGTGGCGGAAGTGGCGCATACCAGTAAGTACCATTGCCATGCCAGCTTCGTCTGCTGCGGCAATCACTTCTGCATCACGCATTGAGCCACCTGGCTGAATTACTGCCGTTATGCCAGCGGCTGCAGCTGCGTCAATACCATCACGAAATGGGAAGAATGCATCCGATGCCATAACTGAACCTTTAACTTCAAGGTTTTCATCTGCTGCTTTAATACCGGCAATTTTAGCCGAGTAAACGCGGCTCATTTGGCCCGCGCCTACACCGATTGTCATACCGTCACGGGCATATACAATGGCGTTAGATTTAACAAATTTAGCTACTTTCCAGCAAAATAATAAGTCTTTAAGCTCTTGCTCAGTAGGTTGACGCTTAGATACAACTTTTAAATCGCCTTGCGTTACCATGCCTAAGTCGCGGTCTTGCACTAAAATACCGCCATTAACGCGTTTAATATCTTGACCTGCGGCTTTACCTGTCCACTGCCCACATACTAATAAACGTACGTTTTGTTTAGCCGAAACAATTTTGGCTGCAGCGTCAGATACGCTAGGAGCAATAATTACTTCCACAAATTGACGCTCAACAATTGCTTCCGCGGTTGCTGCATCTAACTCTTGGTTAAAGGCAATAATGCCACCAAATGCCGACGTAGGGTCGGTTTTAAAAGCACGTTCATATGCTTCAAGAATATTGCTACCGATAGACACGCCACATGGGTTTGCATGTTTTACGATTACACAGGCTGGTACGTCAAATTCTTTAACACACTCAAGCGCTGCATCGGTATCAGCAATATTGTTGAAAGATAACGCTTTACCTTGCAGCTGAGTTGCTGTTGCTACTGAAGCTTCAACAATGTCGTTTTCAACATAAAAAGCCGCGTCTTGATGCGAGTTTTCGCCGTAGCGCATATCTTGCTTTTTAGTGAACTGCATATTGATAGTGCGTGGGAACTTTGTATCTTCGGCGGCTTCCTCTGTGTAATCAGGAACCATTTTACCGAAGTAATTAGCAATCATGCCATCGTACTGAGCGGTGTGCTCGTAGGCTGCTATAGCAAGGTCAAAACGGGTTTTATAGGTAGTAGAACCCTTGTTGCTTTGCATTTCGCTGATCACGCGGTCGTAGTCGCTGGCGTTTACCACAATAGTAACGTCTTTATGATTTTTAGCCGCTGCGCGAACCATAGTCGGGCCGCCAATATCTATGTTTTCAATAGCATCTTCAAGGCTGCAGTTTTCTTGAGCGACAGTATTCGCAAAGGGGTATAAGTTAACTACAACAATGTCGATAGCAGAAATATTGTTTTCTGCCATTACGCTTTCATCTTGTCCGCGACGCGCTAAAATGCCGCCGTGAATTTTTGGATGAAGTGTTTTTACGCGGCCATCCATGATTTCTGGGTGACCTGTGTGATCTGATACTTCAGTGACTTTTATGCCGTTATCAGCAAGTAGTTTACAGGTACCGCCAGTTGATAAAATATCAACACCTTGCGCTTCTAATGCGCGGGCAAATTCAACTATACCGGTTTTATCAGACACACTTAATAGTGCGCGACGAATGGGACGATGTGTATCCATTGTAGTTTGATTTCCTCAGTTTATGAGCTAGCTTAGAAGCGGGCATTTTAACTGATAACAACTCAAAAAACGACTTATTAAGGGTGAGCATTTTGCAATTAGCACTTGTAGCAATAATGCAGCTCCTTATGGATTAACTAAGGTTAAACCTTATGTTATGCATTTATTACTAGCATAATTGAGTACTTAACCTAAATTATGCTTAAAAGGCAACGCCAATCTACATGAATAATACTAACGCTTAGTGACACCAACCAACTAAAACATGAGCATTTTAGCTTATTAAATAACTAACTCAGTGCGTTGAAAATAGCTGCTAAAGATAGGTTTACTAGCTGGAAATCAGGTTAAATAGCAGGCATAAAAAAAGCACCCTAAGGTGCTTTTATATAAATTAACGGCCATAAATAGCTATTAATTTATACCCTATGTATTGGCTTAGTAAGCATGCTTACCAGTCAATACAAAAAGTATTAGTTCATGCCGTATTTTTTAAGCTTTTTACGTAAAGTACCACGGTTGATACCTAGTAAAATTGCTGCACGTGTTTGGTTACCACGTGTATACGTCATTACTTCTTCCAGTAATGGCGCTTCTAGCTCTGAAAGAACAAGGTCGTAAACGTCTTGCACATCTTGACCGTTAAGCTGCTTTAAATAGTGGTGAACAGCTTTCTTTACTGCGTCACGTAATGGCTGCGGTTTCTCGTGTGCCTGAACATGAGGGTTAGTGATAAATGGAGAAGTCACGTTTTGTTCGAACATTATTTAATCTCTTTCTTTCTTAGTTAGCTGCTAGTGTTTTAAAGTATTGCTCTAATACGTCAACTTGTGTAAGTGGGTTGTCGATCGTATTAAATACTCGCCTAAACTGACCATCACGGTCATGGGTTTGCAAATACCAAGATACATGCTTACGAGCAATTCGCGCTCCCATTGGCTCACCGTAAAACGTATGGAGATTAGTTAAATGCTCCATTAAAATACTGCGCACCTCTGCAATAGCAGGTGGCTGTAAATGCTCTCCGGTTCGCAAATAGTGGTCTATCTCCCTAAATATCCAAGGGCGACCTTGGGCGGCTCGGCCAATCATAATGGCATCTGCACCCGTATAATCTAATACCTGCTTTGCTTTTTCTGGTGATGTAATATCACCGTTTGCAACCACAGGAATCGACACCGAACGTTTAATGTCCCTAATCGTGGCGTACTCAGCTTCACCCTTGTACATACATGCGCGTGTGCGCCCATGTACGGCAAGTGACGCTATGCCATAACGTTCAGCTATTCTCGCAATCTCTACACCATTACGGTTATCCAGATCCCATCCAGTACGGATTTTAAGTGTTACAGGTATATCAACAGCATTAACGACTGCATCAATAATCTCTTCCACAAGTTCAGGAAACTGTAATAAAGCAGAGCCAGCGAGTTTCTTGTTCACTTTTTTTGCTGGGCACCCCATATTGATATCTATGATTTGTGCACCATTAGCAACATTGAATTGTGCGGCCTGTGCCATAAGCTCAGGATCAGCTCCTGCAATTTGCACCGCGCGTATTCCCGACTCACCGCTGTGATCCATACGGTTCATCGATTTTTCGGTTTTCCAAACATCAGGATTCGATGATAACATTTCAGACACAGCAAGCCCCGCACCTAAGCGGCGACAAAGTTGTCTAAATGGTCTATCTGTAATACCGGCCATAGGCGCGACAATTACGTTATTCTCAAGTTGGTATTTACCGATACGCACTATATTCAATAGGCCTCTTTTCAAGGGGCGCTAAGTTTACGGTTTTTTTAGCAAAAATCAAAGGCTATAAATTGAACAAAAGTAACTTTTTTTTGCCCTTTTCGTATTGACATTTGATAACCGTATGACAAAGCGGTTTATTTGTTTGAAATTTAAGCAGCTTTTATTTTTAGTATAAAATAGAGATAAATTTTATTTTGTAAATAAATGGTAAAGCCTGTTAAATACAGGCTTCAGATACTTGTTTTAAGTAAAAGCTCTAAATAGCGTTGGGCAGTGCTTATGCTTTTTTAGTGCCACTTACACGGGTCCAATCACCTTCAATAGCAATGTCGTCCAGCTCAATAAAGGGGGCATAAACATCGGCAACCGATTGCGCTTGCTCGGTTAAAATTCCCGACATAGCTATTTTGCCACCGGGTTTTAATAACCCTAAAATAACACTATGTAGTTCACGTAACGGTTGCGCTAAAATATTAGCAACGACTATATCGGCACTAAATTCAGGTTGGTTTTCTGGCAGGTATACTTCTAATTTGTCGGCAACACCATTACGGTTAGCATTATCTAAGCTTGCTTCTAGTGCTTGCGGATCTATATCTATACCAATCATGCGCTCTGCGCCAAGTTTAATAGCAGCAATGCCCAAAATGCCCGAGCCACAACCAAAATCAACCACGGTTTTACCGGTTAAATCTTGGCTTTCTAGCCATTTTAAACATAATGCGGTAGTCGCGTGAGTGCCGGTACCAAATGCAAGGCCTGGGTCGAGTAATACGTTTACTGCATCTGGATCAGGAATATCGCGCCAGCTTGGGCAAATCCAAAGTCTTTCGCCAAATTGGATTGGGTGAAAGTTATCCATCCACTCACGTTCCCAATCTTTGTCTTCAAGTTGTTCTATTTTATATGTTAGATTTTGCGCAACTGATTTATCTGCGTTTAACAGCGCTACAACGCTATCCATATCGTGATTAGCATCAAATAAGCCTATTACCGTAGTATCGGCCCAAAATTGCACAGTGCCTATTTTAGGCTCATAGATAGGCGTGTCTTTGGCGTCAATAAAAGTAACCGATGAACTACCAGCTTCAACTAGTAGATCACTAATTAAATCAGCGTTATCAGCGTTGGCGTTAATACGAATTTGGATCCAAGCCATGTTTATTTCCAGATAAAGGGGGTAAATAGAAAAAAGGCCGCAAGAGCGGCCTTTTTAGTTTTAATATGTATTAGCCGCTTATTATTTAGCGTCTAAAAAGCTTTTCAGTAAATCAGAGCGAGAAGGGTGACGTAATTTACGCAGCGCCTTTGCTTCTATTTGACGAATACGTTCACGTGTTACGTCAAACTGCTTACCTACTTCTTCTAAGGTGTGGTCGGTATTCATATCAATACCAAAACGCATACGCAGTACTTTAGCTTCACGGGCTGTTAGGCCAGCAAGTACGTCGTTAGTTGCGCCACGAAGCGACTCCATAGTTGCCGAATCAATTGGCGAATCAATGGTTGTATCTTCGATAAAGTCACCTAAATGCGAATCTTCATCATCACCAATCGGTGTTTCCATCGAAATTGGTTCTTTAGCAATTTTAAGTACCTTACGAACTTTGTCTTCAGGCATCATCATGCGTTCAGCTAATTCTTCTGGATTTGGCTCACGGCCCATTTCTTGTAACATTTGACGTGAAATACGGTTAAGTTTATTAATCGTTTCAATCATATGTACCGGAATACGGATCGTTCTTGCTTGGTCAGCAATAGAGCGCGTAATTGCTTGGCGTATCCACCACGTAGCATAAGTCGAAAACTTATAACCACGGCGATATTCAAACTTATCAACGGCTTTCATCAAACCAATATTACCTTCTTGAATTAAATCCAAGAACTGTAAACCACGGTTTGTATATTTTTTAGCAATTGAAATTACCAAACGTAAGTTAGCTTCAACCATCTCTTTTTTCGCACGGCGAGCTTTAGCTTCACCAATACTCATACGACGGTTTATGTCTTTTATACGCTCAATATTTAAGCCAGTGCTACTTTCAATAACACGTAATTTATTCAGACTACGAATGATCTCAGGCTTAACTTCTTCAAGTTTTGCCGAGTACTTTTCGTTAGCTGCAATTTCTAAATCAACCCAAGTAGCATCCGTTTCGTTATTAGCAAAGTGCTTAACAAACGTTTTCTTTGGTAACTTAGCAATTTGTACTGCTTGTTTCATGATAAGACGTTCTTGAACGCGAACTCTGTCCATCATTTCACGCATGTTATTAACCATGCGATCAAATTGCTTAGGTATTAATTTAAAGGTTTTGAATAACTCACCAATTTCAAATATAGCGGCAAGAGAATCTGGGTGCGAGCGACCTTTAGCTTCAAACGTTTCACGTGCTTTATTATATAAATCACGTAAATTTTCAAAATGAACACGTGCTTCTTCAGGATCTGGTCCTGTGTCTACTTCTTCTTCGTCTTCATCATCTTCGTCGCTGTCGTCATCGTCTTTATCGTCGTCATTAAGTTGTTTTGCACTTAATTCTGAACCAATATTAGTTGCCGAAATTGGCGCTGTGTCTTCATTAGGATCAATAAAGCCAACGATAATATCGCTAAGGCGCATTTCTTCTGCTTCAAACTTATCCCACTGCTCGAGTAGGTAAGTAATTGCTTCAGGGTATTCAGCAACCGAAATTTGTACTTGGTTAATGCCTTCTTCAATACGCTTAGCGATTACAATTTCGCCTTCACGGGTCAGAAGTTCAACAGTACCCATTTCACGCATGTACATGCGTACCGGATCCGTTGTGCGGCCGATCTCTTTTTCTACGGTCGCAAGGGCTGCAGCGGCAGCTTCAGCTGCGTCTTCGTCTGTCGTTGTTTCTTGCATCATTAGTTCATCGGCATCTGGCGCGTTTTCGCTAACCTTGATACCCATGTCATTAATCATGCTAATGATATCTTCTACTTGATCTGAGTCTATAATATCTTGTGGAAGGTGATCATTTACTTCTGCAAAAGTTAAGTAGCCTTGCTCTTTACCTTTTAGAATCAGAAGTTTTAATTGTGACTGAGGAGTTGGATCCATAGAGATTTTTTCTTCCACTCTGATAAGTTGATACAACAGGCGCCATCATGTAGTTTGCCTTAAAGCTAAACTAGAATAATGTGACGCAGTGAATAGCGTAGTATAACAGTTTAAATCAAATTTGACTAGCTGTTAGTCGCTTTTAACGCTGTCATTAACAAATGACATTCAAGTCTTTCATCGCTATTTAGACCTTGCGTCTTATCCTTTATTAATAGGGTCTCTAGTCGATAATTTAAACACTGATCTTCAATAAATTTAAAAGTATTTTGAAAAACAGTCTCTAAACGCTCTTCATTTATTTGATGTTGCCACGTTGCCAGCTTAGTTAGCGGGTCATAATCGTCAGTGCCTCTAAAGAATTCGAGCAACTGCGCTGTGGTAACATCTTCTTTTTGCAACGCTTGATGTTGTAAGCGCAGTAGCAAACCAATGCCGGCAATATTCATTTGTGCTAAATCGGGCAAATAGGGCACGCTTTTAGCCATTTGCGGATGTTGAATTAAAATACCGATTGCTTGGCGCATGGGGGTTATTTTAAATTTTCGCTCAATTGAATGCTGTTGCTTAGGTGTTTTTAAGCGATTATTGAGTTGCTCACGAGTACGGCCAATTAATCGCCCGAGCTGCTCAAGAATATTTTCTTGATAAAACTCACTAGGAATTTTTTCAATTAATGGTAATGCGGCACTAAGTAACTTGGCTTTACCCGAATCAAGCGTTAAATCTATTTCTAGGCTGAGCTTATTGAATAACACTTTAGTGAAATCATCGGCTGCATTTAATCTTTGTTCAAACTTATCTTTACCTTCGGCTTGTACTAAGGAATCGGGGTCTTCGCCGTCGGGTAAAAATACAAAGTTTAATGCTTTACCATCATTTAAATAAGGCAGTGCGTTTTCGAGCGCACGCCAAGCTGCATCACGCCCTGCACGGTCACCATCGTAACAACAAATTACTTTATCTGTTGTTCTAAATAGAGTGTGCATATGCTCACTGGTTGTTGCTGTCCCAAGTGCTGCAACGGCATATTCAATACCTTGCTCTGCCAGCGCCACCACATCCATATAGCCTTCAACAATCAGTACATGGTCGAGCTTTTTGTGTGCTTGTTTAGCTTCATATAAACCATAGAGTTCAAAGCCTTTATGAAAAATACGTGTCTCTGGCGAGTTTAAATATTTAGGGCCTTGATCGGCTTGCATTACGCGCCCACCAAAGGCAACTACGCGGCCACGTTTATCGCGAATAGGGAACATTAATCGATCGCGAAAAAAGTCAAACTGTCTGCCAGGTGTTTTTTCTGAGGCGAGTTTTAGCTCTACCAATTGCTCTTTTTGTTCTTTGTTACGGCCAAGTTGTAGGCACAAACCATCCCATTCACTTGGTGCATAACCTATCATGAACTTTTTAACTATTTCGCCGCTTAAGCCCCGGCCTTTAACGTATTCAATAACAGCGGCAGAATTACTATGGTGCTTTAACTGGTGTTGATAAAACCTTGCAGTATGGAGCATTAAATCGTAATCAGAGCGTTTTTGCGCTGCAGTACGCTCAGGTGCCGAGCCGCTACCTTGCTCACGGGGAACTTCTAAATTAAGTAAACTTGCAAGCTCTTCAATAGCATCAACAAACTCAAGTTTTTCGTATTCCATAACAAACGAAATAGCATTACCGTTAACGCCACAGCCAAAGCAGTGATAAAACTGTTTATCTTGGGAGACGGTGAACGAAGGCGATTTTTCGTTATGGAAAGGGCAGCAAGCTTGGTAGTCTTTACCGGCTTTTTTAAGACCGACTTTTGAGTCTATCAGGTCGACAATATCGGTTCTGGCAAGCAAGTCATCTATAAAATTACGTGGGATCTTTCCAGCCATTAGTAAAATAACGTCCTGAGATAATTAGAATAACAATGAAAGCGAGATTAAATTTATAACCCTAAAAATAAAACCAAGCGATTTTATACGCATATATTAATTGCTATTAAATAGGGCGGGTGCAAATAGCACGTTTGTAGATTTGAACACAAATCGGATACAAAAACAAAGAAACCGAGCTCTAGGCTCGGTTTACTTCAATAATACTTAATGTATGTGGGAGTACTAGGCTGTTAATCGTTGCTTAATTAAACCAGAGATTTTGCCCATATCGGCGCGACCTTCAGCTTTGCTTTTGATTATACCCATTACTTTACCCATGTCTTGCATACCTGCTGCGTTAGTGTCAGCAATAGCCGCATCAATGAGAGCAATTATTTCTTCTTCACTCAATTTTTGAGGTAAGAAAGTTTCAAGTGCTACTATTTCATTGGCTTCAATATCAGCTAAATCATCACGCCCAGCATCTTTGTACTGAGTGTAAGAGTCACGACGTTGTTTAACAAGCTTCACTATAACGGAGGTAATACCTGCGTCGTCTAGTGTTATTTGCTCGTCTTTTTCACGTTTCATGACTTCAGCAAGTACCATGCGAATAGGGTTAAGACGTAATTTGTCTTTGGCTCTCATCGCATCTTTTTGCGCATCTTTTAGCGTTATTAAAAGGCTCATTTATACAAGACCTAATATATTAGTATAATTTAACGCGACGTGCGTTATCACGAGAAAGTTTTTTCATGTGACGTTTTACTGCAGCAGCTTTTTTACGCTTACGCTCAGCTGTTGGTTTTTCATAGTGCTCGCGACGACGAACTTCTGAAAGGATTCCTGCTTTTTCACATGAACGCTTGAAGCGACGAAGTGCTACGTCAAACGGTTCGTTCTCTCTTACTTTAATTACTGGCATTAAAAATTCACCTACCTAAATTATGAGCGTTGCTCAAGTTGATCAAACATTGATCAAGTGGTTCAAAAATGGTGCGGTATTGTAATCCGAAGCAACACCACATGTAAAGGATAATATTAACAGAAAGCTGGCATCTAAAACAGTGTTAATTTACTTGGCGTTGATACAAACGACAAAAAACTTGCCCAGCCTTTTTTTCTTTAATTAACAACCAGTTGATTGGTGCAGTAAAGGTGCTTAACTCGCTTTCCACCTCAATGTAAATTAAAGCGTCACTGCTTAGCCATTGGTTGTTTTCTAGTAAATCAGCGCTCGATTGTGCCAAGTTTTTACGAAATGGCGGGTCAACAAAAACTAGATTAAATGGCTCATTACTATTAATTTGCTCTAAAAATGCCAGTGTATTGGTATGTTTTACGTGTGCGTTTTGCAGCTTTAAAGTACTAATGTTTAGCTCAATTTGCTTTGCTGCGGCAGCGTCAAGTTCAACAAAAGTAGCGCTTTTAGCAAATCGCGATAGTGCCTCAAAACCTAAACCGCCAGAACCGGCAAAACAGTCGAGCACATTTGCCTCTCGGGTATCTTGCATTAACCAATTAAACACAGTTTCTTTTATACGATCAGTTGTTGGGCGCAGCCCCTGTACGTCTTTGACGGGCAGCTTTCGGCCTCTAAATTGGCCACTGACCACTCTAATAAAGCCATCGCTGGATTTGCTAGTTACTTTATTTTGCGTTGTTTTTTTTCTCATTTAGCTCACTAAAAATTGGTATCTGCTATCTAGCTCAGATAATATTGCAATCATATCATAGCGTATTATTTTTCAACTGCATTAAAAGTGGTAGTATAAGCATCCTAGACAATAGATTGTGCCTTTAAACAGTTTAAAATAGCAGTTAACGCACATACTATTATTATCGTTAGTTTATCAGAATTTTATAAGTGGTTATTAGCAAGTATGGCAAAAAAAAGTAAATTACTGTCTTGGTTAGGTTTTGGTAAGTCAGATAAAAAACAACAAGCGGAACAAAGTGCCCAAGAGGCCGATAACCAACAGCAAGCGCGCTTAGCAGCAGAAAAAGCTGAAGCAGAGCATTTAGAGCAACAGCAGCGTTTAGCAGAGCAAGAAGCGCAGATGCGCCTTGATCAAGAAAAAGCAGCAGCTGAACAAGCCGAGGCTGAGCGTTTAGAGCAAACACGTATTGCAGCAGAGCAAGCAGAAGCTGAGCGATTAGAGCAGCAAAAACTTGCAGCCGAGCAAGCACAGAGAGAGCAAGCTGAAAAGCTAGCGATTGAAAAAGCCAATGCTGAGTTAATCGTAAAACAGCAAGCAGATGCTCATGCATTACAGTTAGAGCAACAGCAGCGTTTAGCAGAGCAAGAAGCGCAGATGCGCCTTGAGCAAGAAAAAGCAGCAGAACAAGCAGAGGCTGAGCGTTTAGAGCAAGCACGTATTGTAGCAGAGCAAGCTGAAGCTGAGAATTTAGAGCAGCAAAAGCTTGCAGTCGAGCAAGCTGAAAAGCTAGCGATTGAAAAAGCCAATGCTGAGTTACTCGCAAAACAGCAAGCAGATGCTCATGCATTACAGTTAGAGCAACAGCAGCGTTTAGCAGAGCAAGAAGCGCAGATGCGCCTTGAGCAAGAAAAAGCAGCAGCGGAAAAAGCTGAAGCTGAGCGTTTAGAGCAAACACGTATTGCAGCAGAGCAAGCAGAAGCTGAGCGTTTAGAACAAGCACGAATTGCAGCAGAGCAAGCAGAAGCTGAGCGATTAGAACAACAGCGTATTGCAGCTGAACAAGCAGAAGCTGAGCGTTTAGAGCAAGCACGAATTGCAGCAGAGCAAGCAGAAGCTGAGCGTTTAGAGCAAGCACGAATTGCAGCAGAGCAAGCAGAAGCTGAACGTTTAGAGCAAGTACGTATTGCAGCAGAGCAAGCAGAAGCTGAGCGTTTAGAACAAGCGCGTGTTGCAGCTGAACAAGTAGAGGCTGAGCGCTTAGAGCAGCAGCGTATTGCAGATGAACTTGCAAGCGAAGCAGCTCAAAAAGTAGAGAAACCTAAAAAAGAAGGTTTTTTCTCTCGCCTTAAAAAAGGTTTATTAAAAACTCGCGTTAATATTGGTTCTGGTTTTGCTTCCATATTTAGCGGTAAAAAAATAGACGATGATTTATTTGAAGAACTAGAAACGCAATTACTCACCGCCGATTTAGGCGTTGATACCACAATGAAGTTAATAGACCGCCTAACTGATGCGGCAAACCGTAAGCAATTAAAAGACGGTGACGCACTTTATGAGCTAATGAAACAAGAAATGGCCGTAATGCTTAAAACTGCAGAGCAGCCGTTGGTTATTCCAGCCGATAAAAAACCATTTGTTATATTAATGGTAGGTGTTAACGGTGTAGGTAAAACGACGACCATTGGTAAATTGGCTAAGCAATTTCAAAGCGAAGGCAAGTCGGTCATGCTTGCTGCGGGTGATACATTTAGAGCCGCAGCGGTTGAGCAACTACAAGTATGGGGTGAACGTAATAGTATTCCTGTTATTGCACAGCATACTGGTGCTGACAGTGCGTCTGTTATTTTTGATGCTTTTCAAGCGGCAAAAGCGCGTAACGTTGACGTATTAATCGCAGATACAGCAGGGCGCTTGCAAAATAAAGACAACTTAATGCAAGAGCTTGAAAAAATAGCGCGAGTAATGAAAAAAATTGATCCTGATGCGCCGCACGAAGTAATGTTAACTATTGATGCAGGCACAGGGCAAAATGCGATTAGCCAGGTAAACTTGTTTAATCAATGCGTTGGTTTAACCGGTATTACTCTTTCAAAACTAGATGGCACGGCAAAAGGCGGTGTTATTTTTGCGGTAGCAGATAAGTTTAACATTCCAATTCGCTATATTGGTGTGGGTGAAAGTATTGATGATTTACGTGCCTTTAAAAGCGATGACTTTATTGATGCGCTATTTAGCCAAGATGAAGACGGCGCTTAAAGCTTAGCAAGCTATTAGTACAAGCGTTGAAAAGTGATCAGCGCGACGTTCATAAAGTGAAAGCTTCACCCAAATGGTAATGTTTGTACTTTGATTTTCCGGTTCTGTAGGTGTGGTTTATAACACACCTTTAAAAGGTGGAACTTTTATTTACCAAAAGAGGGAGCTTGCTCCCTTTTTAATTGCGAGGAATACCAGCTTTATTGATACTTAATAGTGTTGGCATAATAAAAAATGATAAATTTTCAGCAAGTAAGTAAAACCTATCCAGGCGGGCATCGTGCTCTTGAAAAAGTTAACTTTCATATTAAGCCTGGTGAACTCGCGTTTTTAACCGGCCACAGTGGCGCGGGTAAAAGTACGCTGTTAAAACTAATTAGCCTAATGGAACGCCCTTCTGCTGGAAGTGTGTTTATTAACGGTATAGATTTAAACAAGGTAAACTCACGGCAAATTCCTTATGCCCGTCGCGACATCGGCATTATATTTCAAAACCACCGCTTATTAGAGCGCTACACTATATTTGATAACGTAGCACTGCCCTTGATCATTGAAGGCACACACCATAAACAAATTGCAAAGCGTGTGCATGGCGCACTTGATAAGGTTGGCTTGATTGATAAAATTAAATGCCACCCATCTATGCTCTCTGGTGGCGAGCAGCAGCGTGTGGGTATTGCCCGCGCAATTGTTAACTCCCCGCCAATATTATTAGCAGATGAACCTACGGGTAACCTAGATCCTGAGCTTTCAATGGAAATATTACGTCTTTTTGAAGAGTTTAATAACCATGGAACAACCGTACTTATTGCTACCCACGATCTAGGATTAGTGGCCCGGATGAAGTATCGCAGCTTAACCCTAAAAGATGGTCGTATGATTCAAGATCCGTTAGCCGAGGGCGCATTATGAGTTTACTTTTTAAAAGTCGTCAAAATAGTAACGATAAACAAAAAAAATCAGTATTTGCTGGCGGTTATTTTTTTATTATTAATATTTTTCGCCAAGGCGTACATAGCTTAGGTGAAATGTGGCGTACACCTCTAGCGTCGTTAATGACTATTGCAGTACTGGGTTTGAGCTTAACCTTGCCAGCTAGCTTATACTTAGTGGTTAAAAATGTGCAACAGGTAAGCAGTGGCTTTGAAGAGGCCAGCGAAATTTCTTTGTTCGTAAAAGAAAGCATGAACGAGCAAGAAACCCAAACCTTAGTAAAGCGCTTAGCACTCTACCCAGAAGTAGAAAGCGTGACCTTTATTTCAAAGCAGCAAGCTCTGCAAGAGTTTAAGCAAGTATCTGGATTTGGTCAGGCGCTAAGCTATTTAAATAGCAATCCGTTACCCGATGTTGTGCTCGTTATACCAACGTCGCGACACAGACAACCTAATGCCGCAAAAGTACTTTTAACTAAGCTTGAAAGTGAGCGAGAAGTTGATTTTGGCAAGCTTGATATAGCTTGGCTAGAGCGTCTAAATGCATTGCTAAGCTTATTAAAAGAAAGTGTTATTACTATTGCGCTGCTATTGCTTACCTCGGTAACGCTAATAATAGGTAACACTATTCGTTTGTCTATTATGGATAAAAAAGAAGAAATACAAGTAATGAAGCTAGTAGGCGCTACTAATACTTTTATTCACGCCCCCTTTTTATGGACCGGAATATGGTATGGCGTTATAGGCGGATTATTTGCATTTATATGTGTGGCGCTAATGATGTGGTGGCTATCAACTGCGGTTAGCAGTGTGGCAAGCGTTTACCAAACTAGTTTTTCTTTAATTGGTTTAACCTTAAAAGAATTTGGCTCGCTGGTACTGCTTGCTACTAGCTTAGGGTTTATTGGTTCGTACTTATCGGTTAATCGTTATATAAAAGAAATTGAGCCAGATAAAGTCTGACATAAAAGGGTCACATTTTTATATTATTCTTTTTAAAGCAGTTTTAATAAAAGTACTTTAAAGCTATAGCAGGCTTAATTCATCACTTATTCAGTCGCTTAGCGTAGACTTAAAAAATACAAAAAACCACTTGATTTATACTTAAGAAAAGTTTTAAATTGGGGTTAGCACTCTTAGGTAAAGAGTGCTAAGATGGTTTCAAATGTTTATCACCGAGGTGAAAAATGAGTAAAGATTTATACGCAATGGCACTTACAGTTGGACAGCAAAGCGCAAGCATGGACGGTTACCTTCAAGCGGTAAGCACTATTCCTATGCTTAAAGTAGAGCAAGAACAAGAGCTGGCAACACGTCTTCAGGAAGAAGGTGATCTTAGTGCTGCAAAGCAACTCATTATGTCGCACTTACGCTTTGTAGCGCATATTGCAAAAGGCTACTCGGGTTATGGCTTGCCACAAGCAGATTTAATCCAAGAAGGTAATATTGGCCTGATGAAAGCGGTAAAGCGTTTTAACCCAGAAGTGGGTGTGCGTTTAGTATCGTTTGCAGTGCATTGGATTAAAGCAGAAATTCATGAGTTTGTACTTAAAAACTGGCGCATCGTAAAAGTTGCTACCACTAAAGCACAGCGTAAATTGTTTTTTAACCTTCGTAAAAATAAAAAACGTTTAGGTTGGTTTAACCAAGCAGAAGTTAGCACAGTAGCTAGCGAGCTAGGTGTGAGTGAAAAAGAAGTACGTGAAATGGAATCGCGCATGAGCGGCCAAGACATGGGCTTTGACCTTACAGGTGATGACGACGACAGCGCACCAAGCAGCACCTATTCACCAGTACAGTATTTAACTGATGGCACTGCTGACTTAGCTGACGATATTGAGCAGCAACAATGGCAAGAACAATCACATACTCGTTTGTTTAGCGCTCTTAAAACGCTAGATGAACGCTCGCAAGACATTGTAAGCGCACGTTGGTTAACCGACGATAAAGCAACGCTACAAGAACTTGCTGAAAAATACAGTGTATCGGCTGAGCGTGTTCGCCAGCTAGAAAAAACAGCGATGAAAAAGCTACAAGCTGCAATGGTGTAAACCTAACCATTTAGCTAACAAAAAAAAGCCCCGCATATAAAATGCGGGGTTTTTTTGTTTGTTTCACGATATTTACTTAAAATTTTATTAGCACTCAATGCGGCTATTGAAGCTGCTCGTGCCGGTGAGCACGGTCGCGGCTTTGCCGTTGTTGCCGATGAAGTACGCGTTCTATCTCGCCGCACTCAAGAGTCTACTGCTGAAATTTATACTACTATCGAAACTTTACAAAACACGACTAAGCAGGCTGTTAGTTTAATGGATAGTAGTAAAAGGTTAGCTAATAATAGTGTTGATGACGTTAATGCTGCAGCGAAAGCCCTCGAAGAAATTACTCAAGCGGTTAATATAATTTCTGATATGGCAGGACAAATAGCCATAGCAGCCGAAGAACAAACACAAGTAACAAATGAAATAACGCAAAATACGGTTGCTATAAAAGATGTTACTGATGAGATCACTGAGTCGGCTTTGACCCATTTAAGCCAAGCAAAAGTACTTAAAGATCGCGCTGCTGATTTGAGTGATAAGGTGGCTACTTTTATTTTATAAGCGTGAATAATTACTCTACTGCAGCCTTATTAGTAGGCAGTAGAGTGATAGTCATATTTCTTCTCTTTCGCCTAAGTGAGCTACCCAGCGACATAGCTTCGCTCTGAACTCTGGGTTTTCCTCGATAAAAAGTCACTTTAATAAGTTCGACTTCTATTAATTTAGTAGTAGACCTTTAACCCTTAATATTATTTTTAGTTGCTTCGCTATACCACAGCTCCATAAAGCATTCAGTTAACTTATGTTCTATTTCAAGTGCTTTATCGGTTGGGCAAAA
This sequence comes from Pseudoalteromonas sp. SR45-4, assembly GCF_014163535.1. Lineage (NCBI taxonomy): Bacteria > Pseudomonadati > Pseudomonadota > Gammaproteobacteria > Alteromonadales > Pseudoalteromonadaceae > Pseudoalteromonas > Pseudoalteromonas sp. SR45-4. The sequence goes on along the minus strand of NZ_JACJDO010000005.1, from coordinate 76,728 downwards.
TAGGGTGAAGCTTGCTCTAAATTCTCCTAACTCAGTAGTACCAAAGTGAATTTCGGGTTCTGGGCCTGAAATTTTTGCATCTAATTTTCTTTCGATAATAGAGTTATACCGGCTCGCCACTTCTTCAAACTCTTCGCAGTAATGCTTGGCTTTATTGCGAAGAGTTTCGTAAATAGGGTACGGATTAAAGCTGTCTTTACGCACAATATTAAAATGATGAGTAGCAAAGCGTTTAACAAAGTTTAAGTTTTTTATTGGGCTGGTAATTAATTTGTTATTAGGAATAAATATTGTTTTTCTAGAGAATTGATAAGTTCGCATATCAATTTCATGTAAGGTGGTTTTAATCCAGTTGGTCTCTGCTACTTCGCCATAATATTCACCAACTTGTACCCAGTCGCCAATTCTAAATGGGCGGGTTGTTACTAAGTAAAAAAAGCCAATTACACATTGAATAAACTCTCTAGTGGCAAGCACAATAGCAACGGCAAAAGCGGCTATAGACAGTGCAAAGTTTTGAATCTCAGTCGACCATATAAACAGCAGTAACAAAACCATAGTAAAGTTAATAAAGTGCTTAATATTGTGTGCAATGTAGCGAGTATCTTTTTCTTTTTTTTCTGCTCTATATCGCGCCAACTTATCAACAAGTACTTTTAAACTAAATGCGATAGTGAGCACCACCACTGAGATAAGAACTGGGTGTAGTAGTATATCTTTGATCATAAATTCCAAAATACGAGTAATTGCAAACAAGCTTAGTATATTGATTTATGAAACCAATTAGCAAACTTAACCTCAAAAAAATTAAGTTGGGTTAGTCAGTTACTCCATTGCCAACATGGTGATGCTGTTTATTAAGCTGTTTACGACACAAAAGTACAAGCTCAATAGCTGAAATTAAAATTAAAGTATAACCAAGTGTTTCTATCCCTTCTTCTACCCAATAGCGCCAAGTGCTCCATCTAAATCTAATGAGCCAAAGCGAGTTAATTTAGGTGGTGGTGAAAGGCGCACCACCACGAAGTGGTGGCTTTAATCAAATCCTTCCTGCTGAGCTAAATATTGCTTCACGATTTCAAGTGGTGCACCTCCGCAACTAACCAGACAATAACTTCTGCTGTAAAAAACTGGCTTCCAGTAAAACTCACCCAAGTGTTCGGAAAACTCCTTTCGCACAAGTCTTGATGTAGCAGTTTTTAAACTGTTCACCATTTTACTTGGTTGCATCTTGGGATTAGCAGAAATTAAAAGGTGAAGGTGATCTGGCTCACCATTGCACTCCAAAAGCTCACAATCCCAAGATTTTAACAACCTTTTGTACTGAGATTCTAAGTACGCGGCAACCTCTGGCGTGATACAGCGATGACGATATTTAGTTACAAGAACTAAATGATAGTGAATATTATAAACGCTGTGATACAGCGTATTTAGGGCTTGTTTTTTCATAACAGCTAAATATAATTAGTTGTTATGAAAAAAGCAATCCGTAAAGTTACATATAAAATGAAATCATCAGTTTCTCAAGAAGAATCGCTGATGGATTTGTTTGTCCACCATCACCAGTTGTACAACTGGGCTTTACGTGATCGCATCGAAACATATCGTGATTCTAATTACAGTCTTAACTTTCACGAACAGTGCAAAATCAACACTCTGTGGCGTAATAATCGTAAAGCGCATGGCATTTTCAATGCTAATGCTCAGAGTGAGCAAGTCACATTAAAACGTGTTGCACTGGCTTTTGACGGTTTTTTTAGACGGCTCAAAAAAGGTGATAAGAAAGCTGGATTCCCACGTTTTAAACCATTTCAACGCTTTAAAGGTTGGGGCTACAAGGCTCATGGTGATGGTTGGAAGCTCAACCTGAAAGAAAAAAAGCATGGTGCTGTTTATTTGGCTGATGTTGGTATCGTTAAGATCCGAGGTAAAGCTAGAAACACAGGAGGCAAGCCGAAAACTGCCGAAATCATCCGAAAGAATGGTGAGTGGTTCATTTCAGTTTCAATGGAGTATGACACCATTGAGAGAAACTGTGGCACTAAAGCTGTTGGCTTGGATTGGGGTGTTTCTCATTACTTTTCGACTATCGATCAGGATGGTAATTTTGAGCAAGTCGAAAACCCCCGTTACCTCAGAAACAGCAAAGAGCGATTAACCTCTTTACAACGTGACCTCGCGTTAGCGAAAAAAGGCACTCGCACCCAGCGAAAATTAAAGCATCAAATTGCCAAACTCCACCAGAAAATCGCCCGTCAAAGACTCGATTTTACTCATAAAGAAACTGCAAAATTAGTTGAAGTGGCGGCATTGATCGCCACCGAAAAACTCACCGTTAAGAACATGACTCGTAGTGCCAAAGGTACTGTCGAGAAAAACGGAAAAATGGTGAAACAAAAGGCTGGTCTGAATCGGGAAATTCTGAACACCGCGCCAGCCATGACTCTTAATTTACTGCGATACAAAGCGGAAGAAGCTAGTAGCGAATTTGTTGAAGTACCAACAAAGCAAGTTAAGCCAAGTCAAACCTGCCCAGACTGCGGAGCTAAGAAGAAGAAATCCTTAGCAGACCGCTGGCACTCATGCGAATGTGGTTGTGAGAAGCCCCGCGATGTAGCCAGTGCGCAAGTTAACTTAAACTGGGCGTTAGGTATTCAGGCTGGGAACCAGCCTAAAAAGGTAGCTTAGGCTTTCTTTTTGAAACTCCTTCAAAACGCGCAGCGTTTAGTGGGAGTTGTTCATAATGTTTTTAACTATACGCACGTAGCTCTCACCCATTATAGAGTGCCAAAATTCACCTCTGCCCATAATGCGAGAAAAAGCTAACAACGTAACCAAGCCAGATAAGCAAATGCCATAACTTGGTGTTTGAGTATAGGCTTGGATGGAGCTAAAAATAGTCCCTCTTTTTCTTATTAGGTAAACAAATATACAAGCAAGTATTGAATAAACGATAGTTTGCCAGGCGCCATCAAAAACATACATATCAAGGTATGTATCAAATTCTCTTACAAACATCATTGCTGTTAGAGCTGCAAGTAATACCGAAGCTACCTTAAGTTTCGAGCTAATACGCGAGGCATAAAAAAACAAAATAGCACTTAAAAAAGTTAAAATATCTTGCATGTGCTCAGTGAGTGTTTCTTCACTATAAAGTGCATTTTGCTGTAATTCAAAGCCTTCAAGCTGAATTAATGAGGCAACACCAGCTAAGCATAATAAGTAAATAAAAGATCGTAGTAAAAACATGAAAAAATCCACATAGGAGACCATGCGCGAGATTTTAATTACAAAAAGGACAGAAAGCCAAAATATTATGGAAACTTTTTATCGAATCCTTCCGAGAAAACCCATTGATCGACGCGAAGCGGCGTCGGTGGGATGAATCGGAATAACTAGCCCTGTTCTTGATGTTTTTCTTGTAATGGTTTGGTTGGTTTGTTGTGTGTTGCAAGTGTAAATATATTGAGCATAAAAAAAGCCCTTACTAAATAAATAGTAAAGGCCTTTTGCAGTTTAAAGTCGATACTTAGCGCATCGTTACAAACTCTTCTGAGCCAGTCGGGTGTATAGCAACCACAGCATCAAAGTCAGCTTTAGTTGCGCCCATTTTCATGGCGACAGCAAAACCTTGAATCATTTCGTCTACAGCAAAACCTATACCATGCAAGCCGACCACTTTTTCATCTGGACCTGCGCACACTAGCTTCATTTTACAAGGCTGGCGATGTTGCGTAACCGCGGTATACATAGCGGCAAAAGCTGATTGGTATACTTTTACGTTTTCTGCACCGTATTGCGATATAGCTTCTTGCTCTGTTAAGCCAATAGTACCAATGGGTGGGTGACTAAATACTACTGTAGGAACTAAGCTGTAATCCATTTTTAAATCATCTGGCAGTTCTTTATTAAATAAGCGCTCAGATAAAGTACGCCCAGCTTTAACTGCTACTGGGGTAAGCTCAATGCCGTTTTCGATAATGTCGCCCACAGCGTATACGTTTTCAGCTGTGGTATTTTGGTACTCGTCTACTTTAACAAAACCTTTGCTGTTAACTTCTACGCCTGCTGCAGCAATATTAATTGCATTTGTGGTTGGCTCGCGGCCAATAGCCCAAATTACTTGGTCTACGTTATGGCTTTTACCATTATCTAAATGCAAGGTTACTGAGCCGTCGTCTTCTTTAACCAATTTATGTGGTACAGATTCGGTATGCAGCGTAGGGCCTTCTTTTGCCATTACTTCAACTAGCGTATCGATTATATATGGGTCAAAGTTACGCAGTGGTGCGTGTTTACGCACAAATAAATGCGTGTCAGTGCCCAAGCTATGTAGTACGCCTGCAAGCTCTACAGCAATGTAACCTGCGCCAATAACAGCAACGCGTTTAGGTTGCTCTTTAAGCTCAAAAAAGCCATTAGAGTCAATGCCGTGCTCAGCACCTTCAATGTTTGGAATACTTGGACGACCGCCAACAGCAATTAAAATATGATCAGCAGTATAATGCTCACCATCTACTTCAACTGTTTTATTATCTACAAATTTAGCAAAACCTTTAATTACGGTAACGCCGTTGTTTGCAAGGCCATTATCGTAACCTTTATGGATTCGGCCAATGTAGGCTTCGCGGCTTTCTACTAATTTGCCCCAATCAAAACCTTTTACTTCAACATTAAATCCGTAATCAGGCGCATATAAATTAATTGCTTCAGCAACTTGAGCACCATGCCACATTACTTTTTTAGGTACACATCCTACGTTTACACATGTGCCACCCATATGCTTTGCTTCAATAAGTGCTACTTTAGCGCCACGCATTGCCGCACGGTTTGCCGACGCAATACCGCCGCTACCACCGCCAATTGCAATATAATCAAAATGCTGAGCCATGTTTAATCCTCAAAGTTTATTTAACTGTATTGTGCCGATGATAGCATATGCTCAAGGCAAATTACTTAATCAGCATAGGTAAAATTACCATACACCCTGTATAAACGAAAAAGATCTTATTGCGATCATCATAAGCTTAAATGCTCTTGTATTTAGTCACTTTGCCCCAACTTTAATGCTTATAATGCACAAATTTGAGATAAATATGACCAATGCAAACACTAACCCATTAATTGGGCTTGAAGGCTTACCGCCATTTTCAAAAATAAAGCCAGAGCACGTAGTGCCAGCACTAAAGCACGGGATTGAGCAGTGCCGCCAAGCCATTGAAGATGTGCTTGCTAAAAAATCATACACTTGGAATGATTTAGTACTGCCACTAGAAGAAGCCGATGATAAATTATCACGGATGTTTTCGCCGGTATCGCATTTAAATTCGGTAATGAATAACGACGAACTACGTGAGCAATACGAGCAATGTTTACCACTTATTTCTGAGTACTCAACTTTTGTAGGGCAGCATCAAGGTTTGTTTGCAGCTTACAACGCGTTATATAACAGTGATGAATTTAAAACCCTCACTACCGCTCAGCAAAAGTCGATTACGAATGCATTACGCGATTTTAAATTATCGGGTATTGCACTAGAGCCCGCGCAGCAAAAACGTTATGGCGAAATTAGCGCGCGTTTATCAGAGCTGGCCTCTAAATTTGGCAACAATGTTATGGATGCCACATTGGCTTGGCATAAACACATTACCGATGAAAGTGAACTGGCTGGTTTACCAGAGTCGGCGTTGGCTTTAGCTGCCGATACCGCAAAAAGTAAAGAATTAGACGGCTGGGTATTTACGCTCGATTTTCCATCGTACTTACCTATTATGACCTACGCCGATAATCGCGAACTACGCGAAGAAACATACACAGCGTTTTCTACACGTGCGTCTGATCAAGGCCCTAATGCGGGTGAATTTGATAACTCAGCAATTATGAGCGAAGAGCTAGCGCTACGTCATGAACTAGCACAGTTGCTTGGCTTTAATAGCTACGCTGAAAAGTCACTTGCCACTAAAATGGCTGAGACGCCTGCACAAGTATTCTCATTTTTAGAAGACCTAGCGGCTAAATCAAAACCACAAGCAGAGCAAGAACTTGCAGAACTACAAGCCTACGCAGAGCAAAAACACGGTATTACCGAACTAGCAGCGTGGGATTTTGGTTATTACGGCGAAAAGCTTAAGCAAGATAAATACGCCATTTCAGACGAAGTACTCCGCCCGTATTTTCCAGCTAATAAAGTATTAAGTGGTTTGTTTGAAACAGTTAACCGTTTATTTGGCATTAGTGTAAAAGAAGTCAGTGATTTTGACAGCTACCACAAAGATGTACGCTTTTTTGAAATATACGACAGCAGTAATACGCTACGTGGCCGTTTTTATCTCGACTTATATGCTCGCGATCATAAACGCGGTGGCGCATGGATGGACGACTGTATGGGGCGTAAAGTACGCGCTAGCGGCGAATTGCAAACACCAGTGGCGTATTTAGTTTGTAACTTTAACAAAGCAATAGGCGATAAGCCGGCCTTGTTTACTCATAACGAAGTAACTACTTTATTCCATGAGTTTGGCCATGGTATTCATCATATGCTAACTCAGGTAGATGCAGCTCCTGTTGCAGGCATTAACGGCGTTGCATGGGATGCGGTAGAGCTACCAAGTCAGTTTTTAGAAAACTGGTGCTACGAAGAGCAAGCACTTAGCTTTATTTCAGGGCATTACGAAACCGGCGAGCCACTACCAAAAGAGCTACTAGATAAGTTACTAGCGGCTAAAAACTATAACTCGGGCATGCAAATGCTGCGTCAGTTAGAGTTTTCGTTATTCGACTTTAAAATACATAACGACTACGTAGCCGGTGAGCCATGTAATATTCAAGCTGTGCTTAACGACGTGCGCAGTCGCACCTCGGTAATAAAAGCGCCAGAATTTAACCGCTTTCAGCATGGCTTTAGTCATATTTTTGCCGGTGGTTATAGCGCAGGTTATTACTCGTATAAATGGGCAGAAGTACTCTCTGCCGATGCTTATTCTAAATTTGAAGAAGAGGGCATTTTTAACCCAGAAACAGGGCGAGCATTTATGCAGCACATCCTAGAAAAAGGCGGCAGCGAAGAGCCAATGGAATTATTTAAAAACTTCCGTGGCCGCGAGCCAAATGTTGACGCACTTCTTCGCCACAGCGGTATTGCTGCCTAAAGTATAAAGTTAACTCTATATATTTTTAGTTACTCACCAATACATAGCGGTCAGTTTTCATTATGAAACTGACCGCTTTATTTTTTACAGCATCTGAACTTTAATTACTCTCAAATTTAAGACTATTGTTTTCCTTTCATTGCTATTTTAATGCTTTAAACTAAGGCGCTTGATATACTAAAAAAGTATTTTATCGTCGGAGTGTAGAGTGGTTATTAAGTGTGCCTTTAAAGAGTGCCGTCCTTATTTAAATGAGTTAGAAACACGTTTTGGCTTAGCCCATTGGGCAGAGCAAAGCAGTGGTTTTAGCCTGCATTACGACGATACAGGCCTGAGCTTATATAAAACCGATGAGCCTAAACTAGGCGCAATAAGCGTTGACTTTGTTACGGGCGCAGCAGCGCACAGACGAAAGTTTGGCGGCGGTAAAGGCCAAGCAATTGCCAAAGCAGTAGGCTTAAATAAAGGAGCGACTCCTATAGTCCTCGACGCTACAGCAGGGCTAGGACGTGATGGTTTTGTATTAGCGTCGCTTGGTTGTAAAGTTATATTGCACGAACGCCACCCCGTAGTTGCAGCACTTTTATACGATGGTCTGCAGCGCGCATACAACGACATTGAAATTGGTCCGTGGATGCAGCAAAACATGAGCCTCATATTTGGCTCAAGCCATACCTTACTTGCTCAATGCGAAAGCATGCCAGATGTAGTTTACTTAGATCCTATGTTTCCGCATCGCGAAAAATCAGCCTTAGTTAAAAAAGAAATGCGCGTATTTCAAGACTTAGTAGGCGCCGACACCGACGCCGACGATTTACTCGAATTTGCCTACCCACTTGCCAGTAAGCGCGTGGTAGTAAAGCGCCCCGACTATGCCCCGTTTTTAAACGATAAAACTCCTAGCATGCAAATTAAAACGAAAAAAAACCGCTTCGACGTATATGTAAAAGCTGCGATGAACAAGTGAATTTCATTCTAATTCATTGTTAAGTATGTACTTTTTTAGCTGAAACTATACAGTGACATAACGTGGATATATCCTGGGGTTAGCTACATTAGGACTAGGTCGAAATTAGCCACGGTCAGTGTTTAAGTTGTGCGTAGGCGGGGCTTTATGCCGCGCTTATTAAAGAGCTGGCTTTTACTAACCGCTGCAATTTACTATTTAGCGCTTCTCTGCTAGTTGTATATATTTACGCTCTACCAGCTTAGATACGGGTACTAATTCAAAACCTTGTTTGCTGAGTTGTGGTAAAACGTGGCGTAAAAATGCGATTGTTTCAGGGTAGGGGTGGGCAATTGCAATGGCAAACTTATGCTCAGTAGCGTGTTGTTTTAGCTCATCTAGGCGCAGTTGTAACTGTTCTGGTGTGGTTATGTTATCTAAAAAAATATGACGGCCAATATTTTCAACACCTAAAAAGTTAGCGGCATTTTGTGCCTGGCTTAATTCAGTGGTGCGGCTATCTAAAAAGTATAAATGTCGCTTTTTAAGCACTTCCATTATCCACCTCATAGCTTGGCTTTGCTGGGTGAGCGCCGATCCCATGTGATTATTAACCCCTTTAACTTGCGGTAAACTGGCCAAAGCAGTGCCAAGTATTTGCTGTATCTGCTCTTTATTCATATTTAACGTAAGTGCGCCAGGGCCAAGCTCCTTGCCGTTAAGTGCTTGCATGGGAATATGCAGTAATAACTCTTTATTTGTTTTACTGGCTAAAGTGGCAAAAGCTTGTGCATAAGGCGTGTGAGGCAAAATTGAATACGACACTTGGCCAGGCAAAGTTAACAGTTCTAAATCTCTCTGGTGATAGCCTATGTCGTCTATTACTATCGCTATTTGCTTGGCTTTAGCATTGAGTGGCGCAAAACCAAGCATCAATATCAGCCCTATAATTACTTTCATCTTTATCGCTTTTTAAATTTATAGTTTTTATTATTTTTAGAGCTTATTAACTTCATCAGTAAGGCTAAAATTATTGCAGGTTAAGTAATTGTTTAGCTTTAGCTAACTGTAAATCAGTTACCTTGCTGGCTAGTTGTGTTTGTTTACTTTTAGCTTGCTGGTTTTTGATTATAACGGCTTTATCACTTTGTGAAAGGGTTGTTTGATTAATCGCCACGTCGGGCGTAATACCAACACCTTCGATTGATTTTCCCAAAGGGGTAAAGTACTTAGCTGTAGTGAGCTTTAATGCAGTGCTGCCATCACCAAGTGGAATAAGCGATTGCACTGAGCCTTTACCAAAAGATTGGCCGCCAACAACCTTGGCGCGGTTATTATCTTTTAATGCGGCAGCTAAAATTTCGGCTGCTGATGCCGAGTTTTCGTTAATTAGCACGACAATAGGGGCGCCTTTTAAAATGTCTCCGTGTTTGGCATAAAAAGCTTTATTTGCCTCGTTATAGCGCCCTTTGGTTGTAACAATAGTACCGTTTTGTAAAAACAGATCCGATACCGCAACAGCGCTTCTAAGTGTACCGCCGGGGTTATCACGTAAATCAATAACTAGGCCTTTAAGTGGGTGCCCAAAGTGATTTTGCATGGCTGCTATTTGCAAAGCCACTTCATGTAAAGTGTGGTTAGAAAAACTATTTATAGCTAAATAACCGCTGCCTAAATCTAAGCGCTGACTAGTAACGCTTTCAAGCTTTATTTTACGGCGACTCACATTAAAATTAAGTGGTTGCGGTTGGTTATCACGCTTTATGGTTAAACTAATATTACTAAGTTTGCTTGCTGTTATTAGTTGAGCAACGTGCTCTACGGAGCTGTTTTGTGTTGTTTGATTATTAACGCTAATGATAATGTCACCGGCCATAACCCCAGCACTTTTAGCAGGTGAGTTATTCACTACATTTACAATGGTTACACTGTTATTTATTTGTTTAACCTCAATACCTAAACCGGTATAGCGGCCATTAGTGTTATCAAATAAAGTATTTAATTCGTGTTCATCAAGGTATTTAGAATAGGGATCGAGCTGGGCATATAAATGCGCAAATTGTTGGTTGTTATAGCTAGTATGTATGGTGTTTTGGAGTGCAAGATCTTCAACGTAGTAGGTATGAATATTAAATAGGATTTCGGTTATTTGTTGGTTTTTTAATTCTTTAATCGAACTAGAAAACACATTAGCTGAAAAGCTAATAAAAACAAATAGGGCAAGTAAATACAGGCTTAAGCTAAGCGTAAAGCCTGTATTTTTAAACCATTTTGCTACGGTGCTTTTTTTGTCCATCGGCTGCTCCAATGCGGCGCAGCGGTTAATTTATACCAATGGTATGTTTTACATAAGATTGGTATTTGCTAAATGCGTTTGCACCATTTTTCAGGGTTTACTGCACGCCCTTTATGGCGCATTTCAAAGTATAGACCAGAACTTGCTTGCCCGCCGCTTTGGCCAACTAGCGCTACCGTTTCGCCTTCTCTTACCATGTCGCCAACATCTTTTAATAAGGTTTGTGCATGGCCGTAAAGGCTCATAAAGCCCTCACCATGGTCAACTACAATTACCCAGCCGTAGCCTTTTAACCAATCGGCAAATACCACTTGGCCGTTATGAACACTGTTAATATTGCTGCCTTCTTTTGCGCCAATTAATACGCCTTTCCAGTCAATACCACCGTGTTTTCGTTGTCCAAAAGTGTGCTCTAACTTACCTCGGCTTGGCCAGTTAAGTTTGCCTTTGCTATTATTGAGGCCGAGTAATTCAACTTTTTTATTTTTTTCTTTCTCTAGCTCTTCAATAGTTGTGATCAGCGTTTGTTGGTTTTCTTTTAAATAGTTAATTGAGCTTTTAGTGTTATTTAGCTGTGCCTGTAAATTTTTTAAATTGGCTTGGCGTTCACTTTGGGCGTTAACTAATGCAGTTTGGCGTCTTTTTTGTTCATCATGCAGGTTTACTAGTTTTTGCTTTGTTTTAGCCAGTTCAGCCTGGTTTTTCGCTATTTGTAACTGCAGCGCTTTTAGCTCTTCGAGTTGTTCAATACGGGCTTTATTTAAATAATTATAATAGCTTAGGGTGCGCTCAAATTTAGCCGTGTCTTCTTGGTTGAGCAGCATTTTTGCATAATCATCGTCGCCACCGGCCATATAAGCACTTTTAAGTTGCGCAGCTAATGCGTGTTGAAACTGTGCATGTTGTTGTTCGAGTTGATCGGCTTTTTGCTGTTGCAGTTGTTGCTGTTGTTCGGTTTTTTTAATCGACTGCTCAGCCATATTTAGGGCTTTGGCGTTTTTAGCTATTTCGAGTTCGTGCTGTTGTAGGTTTTTTTGTAGCGTGGCAACTTTTTTGCGTTGCGCGTTGTATTCAGATTGGCTTTGCTTAAGTGCCGTTTGTACTTCGCTGAGATCTTTTTTGGTACGATCTTCATTAGCGACTGCAGTTGCAGTCGCTAAAAAAGTCAGTATTAAAATTAGCTGAGTAACGCTATTAATACATTTTTGCATAGATTACTTCAACGTCATGATAGGTTTGCCTGTCATTTCAGCTGGCTGCTCCATGCCCATTAAGTGCAGCATAGTAGGCGCTACATCACTAAGCGCCTTACCCTCAGATGGTGTTGCGTCGCGGCCCACATAAATAAATGGCACCGGCTCGCTAGTATGTGCAGTATGGGCTTGGCCTGTTTTAAGGTTGGCCATTTGCTCAGCATTACCATGGTCGGCAGTAATAAGCGCTTCACCGCCATATTCGTTAAGTGCTGCTACTACGCGGCCAATACAGTGATCAACTGCTTCGCAGGCTTTAACTGCCGCTGCAAATACACCAGAGTGACCCACCATATCGCCGTTAGGGTAGTTACAAATAATAGCGTCGTATTTGCCGCTTTTAATTGCCGCAACGAGTTTGTCGGTAAGCATTTCTGAGTTCATTTCGGGCTGCAAATCGTAGGTTGCAACTTGTGGTGAAGGAATAAGTTCGCGGGTTTCACCGTTAAACTCGTCTTCGCGGCCACCACTAAAGAAAAACGTTACGTGAGCATATTTTTCGGTTTCTGAAATACGTAGTTGAGTTTTACCGTGTTTTTCAAACCATTCGCCAAGTACGTTTACCAGTGGCGTAGGGCCAAATGCAACTGGGGCGTCTATATCTGCAGCGTATTCGGTCATCATTACAAATGCGCTAAGTGCAGGCGATTTTTGTTTGGCAAAACCGTCAAAGTTAGGCTCAACAAATGCACGTGTAATTTCACGGGCGCGATCGGCTCTAAAGTTAGCAAATATAACCGTGTCGCCATCGTTAATTTGTACAGGCTCTGCGCCTGCAGGAGTAATGGTGCTTGCGGCTACAAACTCATCGTTTTCGTCGCGCTCATAAGCAGCTTCAAGTGCGCTTACGCCAGTCGGGTAGCTAAAATCGCCTTGTGCTAACGTAAGTAAGTTATAGGCTTTTTCTACGCGGTTCCAGCGGTTGTCTCTGTCCATTGCGTAATAACGGCCAATTAGCGATGCTAAGCGGCCACATTGTAGCTTTGCAAATACCGCTTCAATGCGCTCAATAGAAGCTTTAGCACTGCGTGGAGGTGTGTCGCGGCCATCTAAAAAGCCATGAAAGTACACCTCTTTTGCACCGCGTTTTGCAGCAAGTTCAATACTTGCCACAATATGATCTTCGTGGCTGTGTACGCCGCCTGGGCTTAATAACCCCATAATGTGCACGGCTTTATCGGCACTTACGGCTTTATCTATGTTATCGACTAGTGCAGGGGTAGAGTCAAACTCGCCATCGTTTATCGCTTTTGTTATACGAGTGAAGTCTTGATAAACAACGCGCCCAGCGCCTAAATTAACGTGGCCAACTTCAGAGTTGCCCATTTGACCATCAGGAAGGCCTACATCAAAACCCGAAGCTGAAATTAATGTGCGCGGGCGGGTGGCCCATAATTCATCTAATACAGGGGTGTTTGCAGCCAGAATCGCATTACTTTGCTCATCTTCGCGGTATCCCCAGCCATCTAAAATCATTAATACCAGTGGTTTTTTATGCTCTGACATAGTCACTCCTCAAGGTTAACGTTGCGATAAAACACGCTAACATTACCGCTAACATGCTGATGCTAAGCATACCGTGTTTTATAGCTAGGATCAGCAATCAAAATAAGATATTAAAACTTTTTAATATCTGGCTAAAAATTAACAACAAGCTATTACTTTGTTCTTACTAAAAGCGCCTCGTAAAAGCGTATTATGCTTTGCCTTAACTCGCATTTTTGGCTGATTTGGGTATACTTGCGCAGCTAATACCAATTTTATTAAAAACATGCACATTTTAGCTGATTAAATAGCTCACTAACTGCGTTAAAAATAATTTATATAGAACAACTATATATCATCATTTTTACTTGTTATTGACCCATTTCATTGACGCTACAATAGCCCATTAATTTAATGCAATTGGTATAATACCAACTTTATTAAAGCGCTGTGTATGTGAGTAAGGTAAATTAGGTATATATTGTGTTTAAAATTTTTACAGAAGTGAGTACTCCTGTTTAAATTTTATGTTGTTTGTGAGTAGCTTACCTCTTGTTATACTTGCTTATAGAGTTAATGCAATTGGTATTGAACGAAAAAATAGCTAAAACATCACGTTTTAGGATGTAATTTTATAGTGGATGTCGAATGGATCAATATATTGAATTTATCACCAATCACCCAATTTTAAGTGCAGCTTGGGTGGGTATTGTGTTTCTTATTGTTAGTGGTTGGATCAAAAGTAAACTCTCAGCAGTGCGCCAAATAAACCCTCAGCAGTTAACGCTGCTTATCAACCGTGAAGACGGTCAAGTTATTGATATGCGTGCGCAAAAAGAGTTTAACACCGGACATATTGCCGGTGCTCAGCATTTAAGCCCTGAAAATGCGAAAAAATCTGACTTTTCAAACCTTGAAAAGTATAAGAGTAAACCCATTATATTGGTATGTACTACAGGCATGACCGCTTCAGGAACTGCAACCGCTATGCATAAAGCGGGTTTTGAGCAGGTAAGTGTGTTATCTGGTGGTATGGGCGCGTGGCAATCTGCGAGCTTACCAACTACAACCGGTCGCTAATAAATATTAGCAGTCCGATAGAGGATATATTATGAGTAATGTTGTTTTATACACCAAAGCGTATTGCCCTTTTTGTCAACGTGCTCGTGCACTTTTAGACAGTAAAGGTGTGCAATACACAAACTTTGATATTGGTGTACAGCCTGAGCTGCGCGATGAAATGATCGCCAAAGCAGGCGGCGCAAGCACGGTACCGCAAATCTTTATTAATGATGAGCATATAGGTGGCTGCGACGACATGATGGCAATAGAAGCACAAGGTCAACTTGATAAAAAGCTAAATGCCACACTAAACGCTTAAATTTAACTAATTATAATAACGAACAGGTTAAGGATTACAATGAACGAAGAAACGCAAAACGCAGCAGCACAACAAGAAACTGGCGCACAATTTACTATTCAACGTATTTACACAAAAGACGTGTCGTTTGAAACGCCAAATTCTCCAGCTATTTTTCAAAAAGAATGGACACCAGAAGTTAAGTTAGACCTAGACACTCGCTCTAATAAGTTAGACGAAGGTGTATTTGAAGTGGTTTTAGCACTAACAGTGACTGCATCTATTGGCGAAGAAACGGCCTTTTTATGTGAAATTCAACAAGCAGGTATTTTTACTATTGCTGACGTTGAAGAAACACAACTTGCTCATATGCTTGGTGCATTTTGCCCTAACGTATTGTTTCCATATGCGCGTGAAGCTGTTTCTAACCTTGTTAACCGTGGTACTTTTCCACAGCTTAACCTTGCGCCAGTTAACTTTGACGCATTATTTGCACAATACATGCAACAACGCACAGCGCAAGCTGAGCAGGCATCAGTAGACGCTTAAATTATGAGTACAGCAACTTCAGCTGTTACTGTATTAGGGGCGGGGTCTTATGGCACCGCCCTTGCTATTTGTTTAGCCCGAAATGGTCACCAAGTGACACTTTGGGGGCGCAATAGCGACGACGTTGCCACGCTTGCAGCTGAGCGAAAAAATCAACGTTACTTACCTGATATTCCTTTTCCCGACACTTTATCTCTTGAAGCCGACTTACAACGTGCTGCTGCAAGTAATGAAATAGTGTTAGTGGTTGTGCCTAGCCATGCATTTGGCGACACTTTAAAGCAAATTAAACCAGCTTTACAGCAAGGCGCAAAAGTTGCGTGGGCAACTAAAGGGTTAGAGCCAAATACCGGACGCTTATTACAAGAAGTTGCAGTACAAGAGCTTGGCGATGCAATTCCATTAGCGGTGCTTTCGGGGCCAACATTTGCTAAAGAAATGGCCATGGGATCGCCTACTGCTATTTCGGTTTCATCCACCTCTACAGAGTTTGCACAACAGTTAGCTGATTTACTGCATTGCGGTCGCTCATTTAGAGTGTACAACAATGATGATTTTATTGGCATACAGCTAGGTGGTGCGGTTAAAAACGTTATTGCTATTGGTGCAGGCATTTCCGACGGCGTAGGTTTTGGCGCTAATGCACGCACGGCACTAATTACTCGCGGCCTTGCTGAACTAACACGCTTAGGCTGTGCTTTGGGCGCAAAACCCGAAACCTTTATGGGGATGGCAGGCCTTGGCGATTTAATTTTAACCTGCACAGATAATCAATCGCGTAATCGTCGCTTTGGTTTAGCGTTAGGTAAAGGTGAAAGCGTAGAGGCTGCAATAGAGTCTATAGGCCAAGTGGTCGAAGGCTTTAGAAACACCAAAGAGGTGTATTTATTAGCGCAGCGCAGCGGTGTAGAAATGCCAATCACCGAGCAGATTTATAAAGTGCTGTACGAAAATAAAGATATGAAAGAAGCGGCTATGGCCTTATTAGGCCGAGAGCAGCGCTCAGAATAAAAGGGCAGCTTTCATAAAGCTAGGTTTTAGGTAGACATTAGCCTAGCTCGGTGTTTTTTTAAACCGTAGGCGGGCTTAATGTCGCGCAGGTTAAGCTTTAAACCCTGCGCGAGGTAAACTCCCACCTACAAGTTAGGCGCTTGGTTTATATCATTTACCTAAAACCTTGCGCCTAAAACTCTTTACTTCTTACTTTGCGCCCGGAAACCCAAGCTGGCGCCACGATTCATACACAAACACCGAAACCGCGTTAGATAAGTTCATACTGCGGCTATTGGCTTGCATTGGAATGCGCACCCGTTGCTCGTTTGGAAGCGATTGAATTAGCTCATCCGGAAGGCCGCGCGTTTCAGGGCCAAATACTAAACAGTCGCCAGCCTCGTATTGTGCCTGATGATGAAATTGGCTACCTTTAGTGGTGCAAGCGTATATTTTTTTAGGCTTGCATGCTTCTAGGTAAGCTTCAAACGAAGCATGGCGCTGTACATGGCTAAATTCATGATAATCAAGGCCGGCACGTTTTATTCGTTTGTCATCCCATGCAAAGCCAAGTGGCTCAATTAAATGTAGCGAATAGCCCGTATTTGCACATAAGCGAATAATATTACCCGTATTCGGTGGGATTTCAGGTTGGTATAAAACAATATCCAGCATAACGAGCCTTATAAAATAGTCAGTAATTTAACGATTTGCAGTATACACAGAAAGCGTGTAAAAAACTGATATACTCACTTTATTCAATACAGTTATTAACGGATAAATACGTGCATAATCGCAGTTACGAATTTTGGGTAAAAACCTCTAGTTTAGTCACTATGGTCATGGTGAGCTTAATGATTGCAGCTAAAACCTGGGCATGGCTTGCCTCGGGTTCAGCGTCAATGCTGGGCTCATTAACCGATTCACTCATGGATATTACCGCCACAGCTATGAGTTTTTTAGTATTAGGTTATGCGCTGCGCCCCGCCGATGACGACCACCGTTTTGGTCATGGCAAAGCCGAAGCGCTTGCCGGGTTAGGGCAAGCCGCATTTATTGCAGGTTCTGGCTGTTTGTTAGCATTTCATAGTATAGAGCGCTTGTTTAATCCTTTAGAGCTCACTCATTCATTGTTAGGTGTATGGGTAAGTATTTTTGCCATTGCCTGTACGTTAGTGATTGTATTTGTACAAAATAAAGTAGTTAAACATACCGAATCTATTGCAATAAAGGCCGACTCAGTACATTACAAAGGAGATTTGATTTTAAATGCTGCGGTGCTACTGGCTATTTTACTCTCGTATTATGGTGTGTTGTACGCCGACCCTATTTTTGCAGTTGGCGTTGCCGGTTATCTACTTTATAACAGCTGGGATATAGCCCGAGATAGCGCAGAACACTTAATGGACAAAGAACTGCCAGATGAAGAAAAACAACGCATTTTAGATGTTTCGAAAAGCCATACTGACGTACGCGGTGTACACGGCGTTCGTACCCGCCAAGGTGGGAAAGTTAAGTTTATTCAACTGCATTTAGAGCTTGACGATCACCTAAGTTTAATCCGCGCGCACAACGTAGCCGATGAAGTAGAGGCAATGATCACTAAAGAATTTGAGTCAGAAGTTGATATTCTAATTCATCTAGATCCTTTGTCTTCTGTGGAACTGAGCGACACTGAGGGAGTAGCGGTAACTGAACCGTAAGCAAAGCTGGTATTTCAGGTTAAAACCACGCAAACACAGGATTTAACCTGATACCTTAAACATAAAATCTAAACCTTTACCGTAGGCGTGAGTTTACCTCGCGCAAGGTTTAAAACTTAACAAGCGCGGCATAAAGCCCCGCCTACGGTTTAACCCAAACACCGAGCTTGGCTAATTCCTACCAAAACCTGAAATCTGAAACCTACAACCTAATACCTCAAACCTGCTCTTCCACATCTATTCGCAAAACTGGTACAAACTTGTTAGCAGTGGCTGGCGTATTTCATCACGTTCAAATAATAGTTCGTGTTTAGCGCCGGCAAAGCTTTTTATTACTGCTTGGTTATGTCGGTTTGCCAGTTTATGTTGCGCGGTGTTATCTACTACTTCGTCGCGCTCTGCGCTGGCTATAAACAGTGGAATATTAATACTTAACTTATCAACCGATGCAATAAAGGTAAATGCGGCTTGTAGCCAGCCATAGGTTACGCCACCAAGCTGCAGCAGTGGGTCTTGATAGGTTTGCCTAAAAAATTTATAACGCACTTGGCTGCTAGTTAATGTATTTAAGGCAAACTCATCTGGGCTGTAATCGTTTTGCCCAAGGGCATAACTTTGTGAAAAACCGAAAAGCACAGCTGCGTTAGCAATTAGTTTTGCCAACGGTTTTGGGGTGTTTTTAGTGTGAATGTCAAACATGGGTGCCGATAAAAACAATCCACTAAAACTATTTTCAAAGTGGGCTAAATAGTCAAAGGCAATTGCACCGCCCATTGAGTGGCCAAGCAGTATTTTTTTGCCTTGCCAGTGATTATCAACAATTTGTTGATTAAATAAATGCAGATCGTGGCGATAATCAGTAAAACATTTTACATAGCCTTTATGCTTATTAGCTAAGTGTCGGTAAGAGCGACCTTGCCCTTGATGATCAACAATAAACACGGCAAAATTATTAGTGTACAGCTCCCACAATAGCTCTTTGTATTTATCAAGCCCTTCTATGCGCCCTGAGCTAATTACAATCGCGGTATGCGCCTTTTCAGGTTTCGCATAGGCATAATACAATTGCCCAGCTGGGGTATTTAAATAGGCTTTAACTAGGGTGTTGTTATAAAAATCATTAATACTGGGTTGATTATTAACAAGCTCGTTTTCGCTACTGTAAAACATTCTCTACTCTTTTATTATTGGTAAAGTAACCATGGCGCACAGGCCACCTTGTGGTTTATTTGATAAAACCAAGCTGCCGCCATGAGCAATAATGGCATTTTTAGCAATCGCTAAACCTAAACCCGTGCCACCACTCACTCGGTCACGCGCATCTGACTGCCTAAAAAACGGCTCACATAACTTACTAAGCTGGTTGTTTGGTACACCTGGGCCATCATCACATATTTCAATATAAATGGCATCACCGTGCTTTAGGGTAAGGCTAATAGTGTGCTGTGCATATTTAATCGCGTTACGCAGTAAGTTTTCCAGTGCGCTGGCAATTAGCGCTTCATCGCAATTTAGCGTTACCGCCGCCGAGCCACTTACCTGCAGTTGCTTGTTATGCTGTTTTGCTTCAAAAGTGGCATCGTTAAGTACATGATCAACAATATCTTGCAGCGACTGCTTATGTAGCGATAATGCTTGGCTATTTGCCTCCAAACGCGACACTTGTAATACATCGGCAATCATTTTATCGAGTTGATTGGCTTCTTTTTCTATACGTAGTAAGTACGATTGGCTGGCTTCGCTTGCTTGCATTTGCGCAAGGCCAGTCGCCATTTTTAAACGAGTAAGTGGCGAGCGCAGCTCGTGCGATATATCGGCCAGTAAGCGTTTTTGCGCGCTAATTAATTGCGCTAATTGATCGGCCATACGGTTAAAGTCGCGACCTAATATACCCAGCTCATCTTTACGATTAACGGATATAGCAGCCCGGGCTGTCAAATCGCCGGCAGAGAGTTTAATAGCCGCTTTTTTTAAGCTATTAATAGGGGCAATTAAGTTACGGCTAAATAAAAAACTTAAAATAAGTGAGGCAATAATCGCAATCGATATTTTTATCCATTTAGGCATTAACATTAAGCGCACGAATAGCGGCGGCTGGTGGTTTATGTCTATTTCGTATAAATAAAAATGGCCCTCAGGTACATTTATACTGATAGGGCCAAAGGCCTGAAAATGCTCGGTAAATATTACCTGCGGCAGCATACTTTTACTAAAATTAAGTAAGCTTAAATCAATATTGCTCGGCACTTCTTTACTGGTTATAAAGTCATCGCTTTGCGCGGCACTTAAATATAATAACTTACGTTTTGATAGCCTAGGGTGAGTAACAATATCGCTCAAGGTACGCTGATGCTTGATAACTGCGCGCTCAATGCTTTTAGCGGTATGAGCGAGGTTTTTTTTCATCGGCCCTTTTAATGGCTCATTACTGAGTACATTAATTAGCGTAATATGGCTTAAAAAAACAAGCGCAGCTATGGTACCTATAATAGTAAGCCAGAACCAAATAAACACTTTAAAAAACAAGTAGTGATGCGGTTGCTTTAGCCACGCAAAGTAGGGCGCTTTATTCGCCTTGAATAAAGACATAGCCCGTCCCTCTAATGGTTTTAATTAGCTCGTTAGGTAAGTGCTCAGCTATTTTTTTACGAATGTTGCTAACGTGCATATCAATAGAGCGATCAAACGAGGCTAAGCGTCTGCCAAGTACGTCTTCACTTATTTGCTCTTTACTAACCACCTCGCCAGCACGTTTGGCAAGTAATGCGAGTATTTCGTATTCGGTGCCGGTAAGGGTTAAGGTAGTTTGTTGAATTAATGCTTCACGGGCGGCTAAATTAATAGTAACCCCGTTAACGACTAATTTATTGCTGCTAGTGGCATTCATGCTAGTAATATGTTCAATTCGGCGCGTAATTGCTTTAACTCGAGCAAGTAACTCACGGTGATTAAAAGGCTTAGGTATGTAATCATCTGCGCCAAGTTCAAGGCCAAAAATACGATCAAAATCTTCGCCTTTGGCGGTAAGCATAATTACCGGCGTAAGTTTGGTTTGCCTAAGTTGTTTAAGTACTTCAAAACCATCAAGGGTAGGCAGCATTACATCAAGTAGTATTAGTGCGTAGTCGTTCGCTTGCGCTAGCTTTAGGCCTTGCTCGCCGTCGTGTACGCTTTGCACGCTAAAGCCTTGCGCGGTTAAATACTCGCTTAATAGCTCACACAAACCTGTGTCGTCATCAATCATTAATAGTTTCATTTTCAAACCCTTGGGTTGTGCCGTATGTGCTGATTTTACCTGTTTAATAGTACAAAAGTGAATCTTTACATAACCTTTACACTGCTTTGCGTTACTTTGCATTGCAGCGGGTATAGTTAGCTCAACAGATTAAAACAACCAATCCAATAGTAAAGGTAATGATTATGACTAAAGTAAATACACTTTCAAAACTAGTACTTATTTGTGGCTTAGCAACCGCTACTTTCGGTGCAACCAGTGTTATGGCCAAAGGCGATATGCATAAGCAAGGTCGCCACTCACAAGCGCACTTTTTACTATCGGAGCGCGGCGCTGATAAACTCGATTTAACACAAGAGCAGCAAACTAAATTAGAAGCTATATTTGCAGCACAAAAAACGCAAATGCAAGCACTTAAAGGCACCGACAAAGAAGCGCGCAAAGCACAGCGTACCGCTCACAAAGCTAAAATGGAAAGCTTGTTATCAGCTGCAACGTTTGACGAAAATGCAGCAAAAGAGCTACTAGCTCAACGCCACGAAAAAGGTGAAGAAATGGGTTTAATTAAATTAAAAACTCAACATCAAGTATGGCAAGTTTTAAATGCAGAGCAGCAAGAAAAGTTTGCAAAAATGCAAAAGCGTATGGGTAAGAAAAAACATTCAAAATAGCTTTTAGTTGGATAAGTTTTTGGCTAGATAAAATAAAACACCGAGTTCAATTTGAGCTCGGTGTTTTGCTTTGTATGTTGTTTAAGTAAAACAAGGTGTCAGGTTTTAGATAGAGACAAAGCCAAGCACGGTGTTTAAATTACCCGTAGGCGGGGCTTTATGCCGCGCTGGTTAAAATTTAAAAACGATTGCGCGAGGTAAACTCTCGCCTACAAACTCTAGGCAAAACCTACTTACTACTTAAAAAAGTCATCTTCATTTTTTGCCATCATGGCTTCTATGTCTTCAATCATGTCTTGGCTAAAATCTTCAGCTGAAGTGATAGGGGCTGAAATTCTATTATTTTCAAACGACCATTCGCCTAAATCAATAAGCTGACAACGTTTTGAACAAAATGGGCGGTGTGGGCTTTGCTCTGACCATTCAACCTTACTTTTACAGGTTGGGCAGTTAACAATAGTTGGCATAGTAATCTCTCAATCTTGTTTTAAATGGTGCTGTCTAATAGCTAAACTCTAAGTCAGTTTAAATGCTTTTAGTATTGTATTGGCTTTTATAGGGTCGTATCATTTTTCTGATATCTGATATCTGATATCTGATACCTGATACCTGATATTAAAAACTCGTTACTCGATTAATTTCAGCTAACGAGGTCATGCCGTCGGCGGCTTTACGAATGCCCGATAAACGCAGGTTATTAAATCCGGCTTTAAGCGACACTTCAGCTATTTCTAGTGAGTTACCACCGCGCATTATAATTTGTGCTATTTCTGGGGTAATTTTCATTACTTCGTAAATACCTACACGGCCTTTATAACCATCGGTACAGTTTTCGCAACCTTTAGGAGCATACAAGGTCATTTCACTAATTTGCTGCTGGCTAAAACCTTGGCGTAGCAGTTCTTCACTAGGTAAATTTTCAGGCGTTTTACATTTAGGGCATAAGCGGCGCGCTAGGCGCTGAGCTATAATTAAGCTAATAGAACTTGCTACGTTATATGCAGGTACGCCCATGTTTAATAAGCGGGTAATGGTTTCGGGCGCTGAGTTAGTATGCAAGGTCGAAAGCACTAAGTGACCTGTTTGCGCCGCTTTAATAGATATTTCGGCGGTTTCTAGGTCACGTATTTCACCTACCATTACTACATCGGGATCTTGGCGTAAAAATGCCCGTAGTGCGTTAGCAAAAGTCATATCGGCTTTAATATTAATTTGTACTTGGTTAACCCCTTCGAGGTTAATTTCTACTGGATCTTCGGCGGTACTAATATTACGCTCAGGCTGGTTTAATATATTTAAGCCGGTGTAAAGCGATACTGTTTTACCCGAGCCTGTAGGCCCAGTTACTAATATCATCCCTTGTGGTTGCTCAAGCGCATCCATATACAGCTTTTTTTGCTCGGGTTCGTAACCTAATACATCAATGCCAAGCATGGCGCTAGATGAATCAAGAATACGCATTACAATCTTTTCGCCCCATAAAGTGGGCATGGTGCTTACCCGAAAGTCGATACTTTTACGCTCGGTTATTTTTAGCTTTATGCGGCCATCTTGTGGTTTACGTTTTTCGGCAATATCAAGGCGCGACATTACTTTAATACGCGCCGAAAGCTTAGTAGCTAAACTGTTTGGTGGGCTGGCTACTTCGTGCAAAATGCCGTCAATTCTAAAACGAATTCGGTATTTGTGCTCGTAGGGTTCAAAGTGTAAATCAGACGCACCTTTTTTAATCGCATCCATTAATATTTTATTGATGTAAACAATGATTGGTGCATCGTCTTTATCATCGTCTTTAGGGGTGTCTTTTTGTATATCGGCGTCTAGTTCGGCAAACTCTTTAAACTCGTCATCACTTAAATTTAAGCTGCCAGTGGCATCAAGCAATTGTTCTATTTTTTTATCGAGTTGAATGTAGTCAACCACTACCACTTCGCAAGACAAGCCGGTACTAAATTCAAAGTTTTCAAATGCGCCGTAATCGGTAGGATCAGAGGCGGCAATATACACTTTTCTGCCTTTTTGTACTAAAGGCAAAATATGATGCTTACGGATCAGTTTTTCTTTTATTAACTCAGGAGAAATAAGTGCAGTATTAAAGTCTTTTAAATCAAAAAAAGGTACCCTAAATAAATCAATGCATTGCGCCGCTAAATCTTTACTGTCAATTTTTCCGCATTTAGCAATAAGCTCAGCAGTAGAGGCAAACTCTTGCTGTTTAGTTTTTACTATATCGGCATCAACACGGCCAAGGGTAATAAATTTTCTTAATAACGGTGAGTTAATATTCATTGCGCACCTGTTTAAATCCTTCAATAGTTAGCAATTTATCAGAAAAAAGCAGGGATTACATTGCCCATCACAATCTAGGCTGATTTTAGCAATTAAAATAACTGTTTTTGTAATTTATGGCTATTTTAACGCCAATTTTAAATAGCCTTTATGCAAAGCTATTAAGTCGTGCTTAACTAGAGTTAGGCTGCGATCGTTATTTAAAATATCATCTGCTTGTTGTTGTTTTTGTTCACGCGACATTTGCGCGGCAATAATACTATTTACTTGCTCTAAGCTTATGTTATCACGTTTAACCGTGCGCTCTATTTGCACGTTTTTTGGCACGTCTATAAGTAAAGTGCGGTTACAGTATTTATCTAGGCCGTTTTCAAAAAGTAGCGGGGCAACAAGTACCACATAAGGGCTGGTGGCATTATTTAAATCGGTAATAATTTGCTGGCGAATAAGTGGATGTAATAGCGTATTTAACCAGTTTTTATGCTCATTATTGCTAAAAACTAGCTCGCGTAAAGCACTGCGGTTTAAATTGCCGTCGGCTAAGAGTATATCAGCACCAAAGTGTGCAACAATTGCCTTTAGCCCTGCGCTGCCTGGCTCAACTACTTGGCGCGCAATAATGTCGGCATCAACAACGCAAATATCCAGCGCTTCAAGCATATTACTTACAGCCGTTTTACCACAGCCTATACCACCAGTTAAACCCAGTACCCAATTATTTATGTTTGTTACTTTAACCGCCTGTTCGCTCATATTAGTAACCAATTAAGTTAAAGTAGCTAGCTTGCAATTGTTCGCCCCATAACATGGTGATCCAGCCTGCAATAGCAAGGTAGGGGCCAAATGGAATAGGGGTGGCTTTGTCTTTACCTTGAATAGTTAATAGCGCAATACCAATAATGGCGCCCACTACGCTCGAGAGCAAAATAATAGTCAATAACGATTGCCAGCCAAGCAAAGCACCAAACACGGCAAGTAATTTAAAGTCGCCATAGCCCATGCCTTCTTTACCGGTAAGTAATTTAAATAACCAAAATACGCTCCACAAGCTTAAATAGCCGCAAGCCGTCCCAATAATGGCATCAGTTGGGTTGACGGTGTAGCCAAGTACTGCTGCAATAAGCGCCAGCCATACAAGCGGTAGGGTAATTTGGTCGGGCAGGAGCATATGGTCAATATCAATAAAGGTAAGCGCTACTAAAGCCCAAGTAATTGCTATATAAAGTAAAGCCTGCTCGGTAGCGCCTAGCTTATGCGCAACAACTAAGCTCAATAGTGCAGTTATCGCCTCTACAATAGGGTAGCGAGCCGATATAGGGTTACTACAACTGGCGCATTTACCTTTTAAAAATAACCAGCTAATAATAGGTATATTTTGCCACGCTTTAATTGCAGTTTTACATTTAGGGCAGGTAGAGTTGGGCTTTACTAAATTAAAAGTTGAGTTTAAACCTGAACTAAAAGGCTCGTTAGTGTTTGCTTTATTACTTTTCAGCTCGCTTTCTAGCAGCAGCCGGCATTCGCTTTGCCATTCGCGCTGCATCATTAAAGGCAAACGATAAATAACCACATTTAAAAAACTGCCAACACATAAACTCACCAAGCCAATAGTGGTTAAATAAAACCATAATTGGCTTTGCATCACTTCTATAATACTTTGCATATAACGACCAAATAATTAAATAATGAGTTTAAAAAACTAAATAACAGAGCCGAGCTGGAATATAGGCAAATACATGGCAATAATTAAACCACCAACTAATACGCCGAGTACAGCCATAATCATTGGCTCTAGTAAGCTTGATAGCCCATCTACTGCATCATCAACTTCTTGCTCATAAATAGTCGCTACCTTACCTAGCATGCCATCGAGCGAGCCTGACTCTTCACCAATAGCCACCATTTGTATTACCATATCAGGGAATATTTTAGAGTTACGCATTGCCCAGTTCATTTGGTTCCCCGAGCTTACCTCTGCTTTTATTTCTAAAATAGCATAACGGTAAACCGCATTACCTGAGGCACCTGCAGCAGAATCTAGCGCATCAACTAGCGGTACACCAGCCGCAAAAGTAGTCGAAAGCGTACGAGCGTAACGGGCAACAGCCGCTTTATTTAAAATCATGCCAATAACAGGTAGTTTTAATATGGCTCGGTCGGTAGCATCGCGCAGCTTTAAGCTTTTAAGGTGCGCCTCTTTAAACACCCAGCCGAATGCAACAATTACTATTAGCATCATCCACCAATATTCTTGCATAAATTCCGATATACCAATTACAAACAAGGTAAAAGCAGGCAGTTCAGCGCCAAACCCGGCAAAAATATCCTGAAATTGCGGTACTACAAATATTAGTAGTATTGAGGTAACTATAAGTGCGATAACTAATACCGCAATAGGGTAAAACATCGCTTTTTTAATTTTTGATTTAAGCGCTTCAGACTTCTCTTTATAAATAGCGACACGATCAAATATTCTATCAAGTGCACCAGACTGCTCGCCTGATGAAACTAAATCACAGTATAAATCATCAAAGTAACGCGGGTGCTTTCTTAATGCTGTAGATAATGGCTGGCCCGCCTTTACTTCATCAGAGATGGTTTCCATTAATTTACTAATGCTTTTATTTGTAGAGCCTGAGCCAATCATTTCTATTGACTGTATTAATGGCACGCCAGCTAATAACATAGTTGCAATTTGGCGAGTAACTAAAGCAATATCTTTAGGAGTTATTTTTTGAACACTCTGCAAACCAAATAAAGGTTTAGCTTTTCGTTTAACCTTTGAAGGGGTTATACCTTGCTTTCGAAGCTGAGCTTTTACTAAAGCAATACTATTACCAGTTAGTTCCCCTTCAAGACGTTT
This sequence comes from Pseudoalteromonas sp. SR45-4, assembly GCF_014163535.1. Taxonomy (NCBI): domain Bacteria; kingdom Pseudomonadati; phylum Pseudomonadota; class Gammaproteobacteria; order Alteromonadales; family Pseudoalteromonadaceae; genus Pseudoalteromonas; species Pseudoalteromonas sp. SR45-4. The sequence continues at coordinate 49,940 of NZ_JACJDO010000005.1, read as the reverse complement.
GCCCCTGGCGCTAACTCCAACCCACTGGAAAGTATCTAAAGTTTTTTTTCCTGAGTGCTTTGCCATTAAAGGTCCTTCAAGTACATTATTTTACATTGATTAAAAGAAACTTGACCATTTGACCAAAAGTTAGGTCCATAAGGAGTCGAGTCTAAACAGTTATAGCTTAGTATTACAAAAAATATATAAAAAAGAGATAATAGAGAGTATATAATTATATTATTTTCTGATTTATTACTAACTTTCAAGTTTAGAGGTAAGTAGCTCAGTAAAATACCGATTAAAATAAAAATAAAAGTTTGAGGTATAGGCATTACAATAACCCCACTTACTAGTGAATAGGTTAATAACCCCAGAAGTGAGAGAAAGCAAATATTGAATTCAGGTATATTATTGTTCTTGGTATATCTGATGCAAAGTTGAAAAAGTTTAAAAAATAAGATTATAACAAAAGTGGTTATAATTCCCCCCCAGTTATACAAAAATTGCAATACGCTGTTATGTGGATGGCTATTACCATATTCCTGAGAAAAATATACTCCAGGCCCATTCCCTATAAAAATATTGGATAGTACTAAGTTAGATAATAAGTCACTCCAAATCTCTACGCGGAGTGAGCTACTTGTCCGTATAACATAATTGATCGATTCAGAATCTTGGTGGTGTAAAAAATATATAGAAAATAATATTAATGATATAAAGCTGCACTTTAATATTTTTAATAATTGCTTCCGATTGATTAGTTGATAGTATCCGCCGAGTATAAGCATAACTAGCGAAGCCAAAATAGCTCCTCGAGCACTACTTAAAAGGAGTAGAAATATATTCAATATAAGTAATGTAAATGCGACTCTAGATAACTCTTTATGCGGTAAAAAATAAATAATAAAAGGAATACAAAGAACTTGGAATTGGTTAAAAAAGCGAATGTTATAAAAACCGTATAATATAGCATCAGGATATGGTTGAGCCTGATTTATAATAAAAAAAGAATAATTAAGCAGTGAATAACATACAACAAATAGATTTGAGAAAAAAAGTAGAAAGAAAATTTTATTTATATTTTTTTGTAGAGTAAACCCTAAATTTATTATGTTTATAAGTAGTATTAAGTGTAAAAAATTTAATACTGCCTGCAGCTTATTATAACTAAAAATTGTCGACAATAAAGCGGAAAAAAATATGATTACTAAAATTGAATAATACTTTTTATCTAACCTTAGTTTTGGAACTAAAATAATAGATAAGGCTAAAACCGCAACTTGAAAGCCTCTTTTTTCGTTATATAATCCGAGAAAATATGAATCGATTGTAGGGAATAGCGATAAAATTAAAAAAGAACATAATATATATAGACCGATATTTTGTATTTTCATATGTGCTAGTAAGTAACCCGTTAGGCTACTTACTTGAATTAATTTTAATTAGCTTTTACGACAGTTTTGAGGTACGAATTTATTTAGAGTTGTAGCACTTACTTCACACGTCCATAAAACTGCATTATCAGTATATGATGGTGTAAATGACAGCGACCCATCATCTAAATCTGTATTGGTTCCTTGAATTGCAACTGTAATTGCACCAGCAGCTCCTACAGTAACTGATTCAACGTAAGTTGACTCAATATCACCCGCTGCAGCCAAACCAACGTTACTATTGCTTGCACAATTAGTTAGAGCACCGTTTGAAATTGCACACTCACTAACAGCTGTTTTAGCTGAACTACCAAATGAGATAACTTCACTTACTTTCGCTCTAGTTGTGTAGTCTTGATAAGCAGGTAGAGCTACTGCAGCAAGAATACCGATGATTGCTACTACAATCATTAATTCAATTAGGGTGAAACCCTGTTGTTTTTGAGTCATTGTTTTCATGTTTCCTCTCCTAAAGGATAATGTTGTGGTAAATAAACGCTATTTAAGTAGCACTAGTGCTTAGCTTAATTTGTTTATTTAACCTGTTTACTTAAAGAATAAACTTTACTGTACAGCGTATTTTAGTTTGTATAAACAAGAACACGCTGTGAATTTAGTTATTAAATTTACCAATATTTAGCACTTTAATGTGTTACTTAGTTACTTTTATATTTATAAATTAGCTTATATTTTTAGGTATAGCTGTATAAATACTTAACTTTTTATACATTTCATTGCACTCATTAATATTAAAGCAGCTAATTAGTGCTTTTATATTAATGGTACATTCATTTATAGTACAACAGCGTGAGTTTACCACTGTTTTTTACTTTTTAGTACACGGATTATATTTTAAAAAAGCATTTTATTTAACAAAATGTTAAAAAGCAATCCTTTCGAGTTATTTAATGCTTTATAGTATCTATTGTCAATGAATTAGCGCAGTTTAAATTTAAAGTCTGCGTTATTATTAATCAAATCGCATTGATAAATCGATTGATTGTAAGTTTTTTGTTAACGCTCCGCTCGATATAAAGTCTACCCCAGCTTGTGAGTAAGTTTTAAGCGTTTGTAGGGTCATATTGCCCGAAACTTCAAGTTTTGCGCGTTTGTTAGTAACTACTACAGCTTGCTTTATTTGCTCTACGTTAAAGTTGTCGAGCATTATAATATCGGCACCCGCATCTAGCGCTTGTTTTAGATCAACAAGTGATTCAACTTCTACTTCTATTGGTTTGTTTGGTTGGTTTTGTTTAGCTTGCGCTATTGCTTTGTTTATACCGCCACACGCTGCTATGTGATTTTCTTTTATTAAAAACGCGTCGTATAAACCAATACGGTGGTTTGCACCGCCGCCACATTTAACGGCGTACTTTTGTAAAATGCGTAAACCAGGTATGGTTTTGCGGGTATCGAGTAGTTGGGTTTTTGTACCCGCAAGTTCTTTTACATAATGAGCTGTGGTAGTAGCCGTGCCCGAAAGTGTTTGTACAAAGTTAAGTGCTGTACGCTCGGCAGTTAAAATAGCGCGAGCCGAGCCTGTTGCTGTAAATAAAGTACTGTTAGCTTTAACTGCATCGCCATCGTTTACTAGTACATTTATTACAACGCTTGGCTCTACTTGCTTAAATACTTCAACAATTAGGTCTTTACCACAAAATATGCAGTCTTCGCGGGTAATTACTTTAGCGTTTGCTTGCTCGTTTGCTGGAATAAGTTGCGCGGTAATGTCGCCATTTTCAGCACTTTGGTAATTTAAATCTTCACCAAGTGCAAGAGTAACTAGTTGACTAACTAAAGTGTGTGGAATAGGCATGAAAAAGCTCGTAACAGTAAATAAATTAGGTAAATTTTACTATGTTTGAATTGCAATAACCAGCTTTGTGGTAAAGGCTGGTGTCAGGTTTTAGGGAAGAGCAGGTTTCAGGTGTCAGGTGTCAGGTTTTAGGGAAGAGCAGGTTTCAGGTATCAGGTATCAGGTTTTAGGTAGAGATAAGCTCGATGTTTAAATTACCTGTAGGCGAGGGATTTGCCACCGCGCCGTACGTAGTGCGAAAAACATATTCACAAAGAGGCTAAGAGGGCGCTGCGCTTTAGAGTAGTAAAAATAAATTAGTTGTTTAAGTGGCTTCTCATTTGCTCTCATTGTCTTCTCTTTGTGAAAAGGGTCGGTTTTAGGTAAAGATCAAAGCAAGCTCGGTGTTTAGGTTATGTGTAGGCGAAGCTTTATGCCGCGCTGGTTAAAATTAAAAAGCTGTGCGAGGTAAATTCCCGGCTACAAATTCGGTGGTTGGTAAGCTTTTATTGCTGCGTCTATCATTTTTAAATTAAATCCTTTAGCATCGATGTTATGTCGATCTTTTGATTTAAATTATGAACATAGATTTAAATGGGGTGGTAAATAGTGCTGTGCAGCGTGGTTGTGCGCATTTTGATGAGCGCCCGAGTGATACAGACGTTTCTTTATTGGTAATTCACAATATATCCTTGCCGGCGGGGCAGTTTGGCACGCCTTATGTTGATGATTTATTTATGGGTACGCTTAATTGTGAAGCGCATAGCAGCTTTAGCGATTTACACGGTGTGCGGGTGTCGGCGCATTGCTTTATTAAACGCAGCGGTGAGCTAGTGCAGTACGTGCCATTTACTAAGCGAGCATGGCATGCTGGGGCGTCTGAATTTAATGGGCAAACTAACTGCAATAACTTTAGCATTGGCATTGAGCTTGAGGGAACCGACACCACCGCTTATACTTTAGCGCAATACACTAGTTTAAAAACACTAAGTAAAGCCATAATGCAACGCTATCCAAATATAACAACAGAGCGAATTGTAGGGCATTGCGATATAGCACCAGGGCGAAAAACAGACCCCGGTAGTAGCTTTAACTGGCATTTATTTTTAACTATGCTTAAACAATCAGGCTAAGTGAGTAACAACAATGATTTTGGTTTCGATAATAATTGCATTAATACTTGAGCGCTTAGGTGCTCGTTCAGCCCATTGGCAAATTAGCTACTACGCAGACGGTTATGTAAATCGCTCGGCAAACCTGCTCACTAATAAAGGCGTATTTGGCTCGGGTGTTGGCTTTTTAGTGTGGCTACTTTTACCTGTACTGGCTATTGGTTGTTTATATTTGCTGTCTGACTTTGTGCTGTGGCAACTTATTTTTAATGTAACAATATTATTAGTCTGCTTTGGTTGTGCTAAGCAGCGTGCCTTATATAAGTCGTACTTAAATGCTTTAACCCGAGATGATAAAACCGCAGCCACTTTATATGCACTGCAAATGGGCCAAAATCGCACAGAAGAAGAGCAAGACGGCGAAACAGTTGGGCAAACCCTGGCATGGGTTAACTTTAGATTTTACTGCGCGGTGATTTTTTGGTTTGTAATATTAGGCGTAGCCGGTGCGGTTTTATATGCACTCGTACGCACATTCGCCGATTTAGTAACGCAAGATGACGACGAAATAATAGCAAAGCATTCTAAAATGCTACACAGATTATTATTTTGGCTTGACTGGTTACCAGCGCGTATTACCAGCTTTGGTTATTTAGTAATAGGTAACTTTAATAAAGGCACTAGTTGCTGGTTACGCTACGCGCTTGATTTTTCAAGCCCTAACCGCAAAGTGGTTACTTACACCGCCTTAGCCGCAGAGCAAGTAGAAAAACGCTACTACGACTGCGCGTACGAAGCCACTTGTATGATTAAACTGGTAAAACGTAATGTATTGTTTTATTTAGTACTGATTGCATTATTAACCCTGTTTGGTGGGCTGGATTAAAGGGCAGGCTTTAGGCGTCAGGTTTTAGGAAGAGATAAAGCCAAGCTCGGTGTTTGAGGTTATACGTAGGCGAGGGGCTTGCCACCGCGCACGTAGTGCGAATGTTTTAAGTAATTATAATTTTTGTTAAAAATATCGCGCCAGCAAGCTTGGCACTACAAATTCCAGACAAAAGATAAAACTAAGCACGGTGTGTGGATTGTGTAAGTGCGGTTTTACACTTCTCTTTTCAAACAAAGATACTATTTCACAAAGAGAAGGCAATGAGAGTAAATGAGGAAACATTAAAAAAGTTAACATTTTAAGCTATTACTTTTCACTGCTCTAAAGCGCAGCGCTCTCTTAGCCTCTTTGTGAATAAACGGGCTTTCATTAAAGTTACACTGCGGACTACGGGGTGTTTACTTATTTTTGACTGCTAACACCTAAACTCTCCGTTATCACTTTTACCCTCCCTGGTCTGACCAATTTATTTTCGTCTCATTTACCTTTCTTTATTTATACTATTTTGTGTATTCTTTAAACTTTGCGCTGAATGCGTTACGCTGGCTAAGTGTCCTTAAAGCTACTGTAAATTGACAGCAATTAGGCTTTTTGTTACCGTATGTCAAAATTTGGTATGACCAATTTACCTTTTGGCTAAATTGTTCAGTTCAAAGCCTGGTTTTAAGGGCTTTTGGTATTTATACAACGCGGACGTTGACTGATGTCTTTAAAGATTAAAGCTGCAAAATTATCGGATGTGATTTTACAACAACTTGAGAACATGATTCTTGAGGGGTCGTTGGCACCAGGCGAAAAACTGCCACCGGAGCGTGAGTTAGCTAAGCAATTTGAAGTGTCGCGGCCATCACTGCGCGAGGCGATTCAAAAGCTTGAAGCTAAAGGTTTAGTAACCAGACGCCAAGGCGGCGGTACGTATGTAAAAAATCAGCTCGAAGAAGGGCTCACTGATCCGCTGTTTGATTTGATCAGTAAACACCCTGAGTCGCAGTTTGATTTACTTGAATTTCGTCATGCATTAGAAGGGATTGCTGCGTATTACGCTGCACTGCGTGGCACCAATAACGATTTTATTAAAGTAAAACAAAGCTTTGATCAAATTGCTTTGGTACAAGACGACCTACAACAAAAAGCGAAAGCAATAAATGCTTTTCATTTTTGTATTGCAGAGGCGTCACATAACATTGTTTTACTACATTTGGTGAGAGGCATGCAGGCATTGCTTGAGCAAAATGTATTACAAAATTTAACCGTGTTATTAACAAAATCAGATATCAGTAACCAATTAGGCCACCACCGTGGTTTGCTAATGGATGCTGTTATTGAAGGTAAGCCCGAAGAAGCACGCTTAGCTAGTAATGCGCATTTAGCATATATAGAAGAAGCATTACTTGAAGCGGGTAAAGAACATTCGCGAATTGAACGCAGTTTAAGACGCACCAAACAAAATTAAGCAAATACATCCTTACTCAAAATTAGTAAGTGGGATGTGTTAAATACACAACATTCGTATTTTAAACATAAGGAAACCTCCATATGTCTGAAGTCAATAAAATTGACGTAGACGCGCTAGAAACACAAGAGTGGTTACAAGCTCTTGAATCGGTTGTGCGCGAAGAAGGTGTTGAACGAGCTCAGTTTTTACTTGAGCAAGTGTTAGAGCAAGCCCGTTTAGATGGCGTAGATATGCCAACGGGTATTACCACTAACTACGTCAATACAATTCCGGTAGAGCAAGAACCTGCTTACCCGGGAGATGTAAATATTGAACGCCGTATTCGTTCAATAATTCGTTGGAACGCGATTATGATTGTATTGCGTGCATCGAAAAAAGATCTCGATTTAGGCGGCCATATGGCGTCTTACCAATCGTCTGCGGCATTTTATGAGGTGTGTTTTAACCACTTTTTTAAAGCACCAAACGATGTAGACGGCGGCGACTTAGTTTATTACCAAGGGCATATTTCTCCGGGTATTTATGCACGCGCATTTGTTGAAGGGCGTTTATCGGCATCACAGCTAGATAACTTCCGTCAAGAAGTAGGTGGCGAAGGCTTACCGTCGTACCCTCATCCTAAATTAATGCCTGAGTTTTGGCAGTTTCCTACGGTTTCTATGGGCCTTGGTCCTATTTCGTCTATTTACCAAGCACGCTTTTTAAAATACCTAGACGGCCGTGGCTTAAAAGACACTAAAAACCAACGTGTATATGCGTTTTTAGGTGATGGCGAAATGGATGAGCCAGAATCTCGTGGCGCTATTTCATTTGCCGCACGCGAAAAGTTAGACAACCTATGTTACTTAGTTAACTGTAACTTACAGCGCTTAGATGGCCCAGTTATGGGTAACGGTAAAATTATTCAAGAGCTAGAGGGCCTATTTAAAGGCGCTGGCTGGAACGTAATTAAGCTAGTGTGGGGCAGCGGTTGGGATATATTACTGGCTAAAGATAAAACCGGTAAGTTATTACAACTAATGAACGAAACGGTTGACGGCGATTACCAAACGTATAAAGCAAAAAATGGCGCGTATGTACGTGAGCATTTCTTTGGTCGTTACCCTGAAACAGCAGCACTTGTTGCTGATATGACAGATGACGAAATTTTTGCGCTTAAGCGTGGTGGTCATGAGCCATCTAAATTATTTGCTGCATTTAAAAAAGCAGAAGAAACCAAAGGTCGTCCTACTGTTATTCTTGCTAAAACCGTTAAAGGTTACGGCATGGGTGAAGCGGCTGAAGGTAAAAACATTGCGCACCAAGTTAAAAAAATGGACATGTCGCATGTTGCACACCTACGCTCACGCCTAGGCCTTGACGATTTAATATCTGAAGAGCAACTAACCGAACTGCCTTATTTAACGCTTGAAGAAGGCACTCCTGAGCACACTTACTTACACGCTCGTCGTGAAGAGCTTAAAGGTTATACACCTAAGCGTATTGCACGCTTTAGCGAAAAGCTAACAGTGCCAGAAGTAGAAGCGTTTAACCCGCTACTTGAAGAACAAAAACGTGATATTTCTACCACTATGGGTTTTGTTCGTGCTCTTAATATTTTACTAAAAGACAAAGGCATTGGTAAAAACATAGTACCTATTATTGCCGACGAAGCACGTACCTTTGGTATGGAAGGTTTGTTCCGCCAAATTGGTATTTATAACCCACATGGCCAAAACTACACACCTCAAGATCGCGATATTGTTTCTTACTATAAAGAAGCTACATCGGGTCAAGTACTGCAAGAAGGTATTAACGAGTTAGGTGCAATGTCGTCATGGGTTGCTGCAGCAACATCGTACAGCACCAACGATTTACCAATGATCCCATTTTACATTTACTACTCTATGTTTGGTTTCCAACGCGTTGGCGACATGGCATGGATGGCAGGCGATCAGCAAGCACGTGGTTTCTTATTGGGTGCAACAGCTGGTCGTACTACGCTTAACGGCGAAGGCTTACAACACGAAGATGGCCACAGCCATATTCTTGCCAGCACAGTACCTAACTGTATTTCTTACGATCCAACGTATGCATACGAAGTAGCGGTTATCATTCAAGATGGTATTCGTCGTATGTATGGTGACGATCAAGAAAACATTTACTACTACTTAACGTTAATGAACGAAAACTACCATCAGCCAGCTATGCCAGAAGGCGCTGAAGAAGGTATTCGTAAAGGTATTTACAAGCTAGAGAGTTACGCAGGCAAAAAAGCCAACGTACAGCTATTAAGCTCGGGTACTATTATGACTGAAGTACGTAAAGCAGCTAAAATATTGAGCGAAGACTACGGTGTTGCGTCTGACGTATTCTCAGTAACGTCTTTTAACGAGCTAACGCGCGATGGCCAAGATGTTGAGCGTTTTAACATGCTTAACCCTGAAGGCGAGCAAAAAACAGCGTATATCACTAGCGTATTAAACGATTCAGTGACGGTTGCAGCAACCGATTACATGAAAAACTACGCAGAGCAAGCGCGTTCGTTTATTCCTAGCAATAACTATAAAGTGTTAGGCACCGATGGTTACGGCCGCTCTGATAGCCGCGAAAACCTTCGTCGTCACTTTGAAGTTAACGCAGACTACGTTGTAGTTGCTACGTTATCTGAACTTGCTAAACGTGGTGAAGTTGAAAAGTCGGTAGTTATTGAAGCACTTAAAAAGTTCAATATCGACACCAACAAACTTAACCCACTGTACGCATAAGAGGTTTGCAATGAGTATTGAAATTAAAGTACCCGATATCGGTGGTGATGAAGTAGAAGTAACCGAAATCTTAGTAGCCGTTGGCGACGTTGTTGAAGTTGACCAAGCATTACTAACCGTTGAAGGCGACAAAGCATCAATGGAAGTGCCGGCCGACACAGCTGGCACGGTAAAAGAGATTAAAGTAAGCATTGGCGACAACGTAGCTACTGGCTCTTTAGTGTTTATCTTTGAAGGCGAGAGTGAAGGCGAAAATGCAAGTGAAGCTAAAAGCGACACTGCAGCAGAGCAAAAAGCGCCTGCAACTGACGCTAAACCAGCACCAGCGGCTTCTGGCTCTGCAGCAAAAGACGTAACCTTGCCAGATATTGGCGATGACGAAGTTGAAGTAACTGAAATTTTAGTAGCCGTTGGCGACAGCGTTAGCGAAGATCAGTCTATTTTAAGCGTTGAAGGCGACAAAGCATCAATGGAAGTACCTGCGCCGTTTGCTGGCACAGTTAAAGAAATTAAAGTAGCGACTGGCGATACAGTAAAAACCGGTTCATTGGTATTTGTATTTGAAGTAGCAGGTAGCGAGTCTGCAGCACCAGCTGCTGAATCAACACCAGCCGAAACTAAAGCAGCACCGGCAGCACCGGCAGCAGCCGAGCAAAGCTCAGCATCAAGCACAAAAGAAGTTAACGTGCCTGATATTGGTGGCGACGAAGTTGAAGTGACCGAAATTTTAGTAGCCGTTGGCGACAGCGTTACTGAAGATCAATCGTTACTAAATGTTGAAGGCGACAAAGCGGCAATGGAGCTTCCGGCACCGTTTGCAGGCACAGTTAAAGAAATTAAAGTAGCTACGGGCGATAAAGTATCGACCGGCTCGTTAATTTTTGTTTTTGAAGTTGCTGGTGGCGCACCTGCTGCAGCAGCTAAACCTGAAGCCGAAAAGTCAGCACCTGCTGCTAAAAGCGAAAAACCAGCGCCAAAAGCCGAAACAGCGACGCAATCTGCTCCAGCAGCTAGCAACGAAAGCTTTGCTGATAATAGCGCGTATGCACATGCATCGCCTGTGGTACGCCGCTTAGCACGTGAGTTTGGTATAAACCTAGCTAACGTAAAAGGCTCTGGTCGTAAAAACCGCGTAGTAAAAGACGACGTGCAAAACTATGTTAAAAACCTAGTTAAGCAAGTTGAATCAGGTCAATTGTCGGCAGGTAAAGGCAACGCAGGCGGCAGTGAGCTTGGGCTTATTCCATGGCCTAAAGTTGATTTTGCTAAGTTTGGCGAAATTGAAGAGAAAAAACTATCGCGTATTCAAAAGCTATCGGGTAAAAACTTACACCGTAACTGGGTGCAAATCCCACATGTTACTCAGTTCGACGAAGCCGATATAACAAGCCTTGAAGAATTCCGTAAAGAGCAAAATGCCCTTAACGAGAAGAAAAAGCTAGGTGTTAAAATTACGCCACTAGTATTTGTAATGAAAGCCGCAGCAAAAGCATTGGCCGAATTTCCAACTATTAACTCGTCACTGTCTAACGACGGCGAAAGCTTAATTCTTAAAAAGTACATTAATATTGGTGTAGCGGTTGATACGCCAAATGGTTTAGTAGTACCTGTGTTTAAAGATGTTGATAAAAAAGGCATTATTGAACTATCACGCGAGTTAATGGAAGTATCAGCTAAAGCACGCGACGGTAAGCTTACCTCGGCAGATATGCAAGGTGGCTGTTTTACTATTTCAAGCTTAGGCGGTATTGGCGGTACGGCATTTACGCCGATTGTTAACGCGCCAGAAGTGGCTATTTTAGGTGTGTCTAAATCTGAAATGAAGCCAAAATGGAATGGTAAAGAGTTTGAACCAAAACTTATGGTGCCATTGTCAATGTCGTACGACCATAGAGTGATTGACGGTGCGCTAGCAGCACGCTTTACTGTTACGCTGGCAAGCTACATGAGCGATATTCGTCAATTAGTGATGTAATCGCTAAAAATGTATGAAATCAAATCCCAGCCAGTTGTTTTTTGCTGGGATTTTTACCATTTGCAATGATACAATCTTTGCACAGAATTTCTGCCTCGCAGAAGCATGGCAGTTAAACCTTGGGGCTGTGTCCCGTTCAAATAATTAAGGTAATAGCATGAGCAACGAATTAAAAACTCAAGTTGTTGTACTAGGCGGTGGTCCTGGTGGTTACTCTGCGGCTTTCCGTGCTGCTGACTTGGGCTTAGAAGTTACACTAGTTGAGTCTCGCGATACACTAGGCGGTGTATGTCTAAATGTGGGTTGTATCCCTTCAAAAGCGCTTTTACACGTAGCTAAAGTAATTGATGACGCAGCGGCAATGGCCGATCATGGCGTTACTTTTGGCGCACCACAAATTGACTTAGACAAAATCCGTTCATGGAAAGACTCTGTTATTGGCCAACTTACTGGTGGCTTAACTAGCATGTCGAAAATGCGTAAAGTTAAAGTTGTATACGGTTACGGTAAATTTACTGGCAGCAACACCATTGCTGTTGAAGGCGCCGACGGTACAACAACAATTACGTTCGACAACGCAATTATTGCTGCAGGTTCTAAACCAGTTAGCTTACCTTTCATCCCAGAAGATGATCGCGTAATTGACTCAACTGGCGCACTAGAGCTTAAAGATATCCCTGAAAAGCTACTTGTACTTGGTGGTGGTATTATTGGCCTTGAAATGGGCACAGTATACCGTGCACTAGGTTCAGCAATCGACGTAGTTGAGTTTGCTGATCAACTAGTACCTGCTGCTGATAAAGACATTGTTAAAATTTACCAAAAGTACGTAAGCGACAAATTTAATGTAATGCTTTCTACTAAAGTAACGGGCATTGACGCAAAAGACGATGGCCTATATGTAACGTTTGAAGGTAAAAATGCACCAGCAGAACCAGTACGTTACGACAAAGTACTTGTAGCAGTTGGCCGTACACCAAACGGTAAGTTACTTGATGCAGATAAAGCAGGCGTTAACGTTGATGATCGCGGCTTTATTAATGTTGATAAGCAGCTTAAAACAAACGTTGAGCACATTTTTGCAGTGGGCGACATTGTTGGCCAACCTATGCTTGCGCATAAAGCGGTTCACGAAGCACACGTTGCAGCTGAAGTTATTTCTGGTCAAAAACATTACTTTGATCCTAAATGTATTCCTTCAATTGCCTACACAGATCCAGAAATGGCGTGGGTTGGTGTAACTGAAAAAGAAGCAAAAGAGCAAGGCCTTAGCATTGAAACTGCGGTATTCCCGTGGGCTGCATCAGGTCGTGCAATTGCATCTGCACGTACAGAAGGTTCTACTAAGCTTATTTTTGATAAAGAAAGTGGCCGTGTAATCGGTGGCGCTATGGTTGGTATTAACGCAGGCGAAATGCTGGGCGAAATTGGCCTAGCAGTAGAAATGGGCGCAGATGGCGAAGACTTAGCACTTACCATTCATGCTCACCCAACATTGAACGAATCAATCGGCCTAGCAGCTGAAATTTATGAAGGTTCAATCACTGACTTACCAAATAAAAAAGCAGTTAAAAAGAAAAAGTAATTTCTTTTAGTTAATTGTTTAAAAACCCAAGCCCAGCTTGGGTTTTTTTATGGGCGAAAAAGCAGGTTTTAGGTATTAGGTATTAGGCAGAGATCAAACCAAGCTCAGTGTCTGGAGGTATGCGTAGGTGGGGCTTTATGCCGCGCTTATTAATATTAAAAAACTGCGCGAGGTGAACTTTCGGCTACAGGGTTGTATTACCTTATTGATACCTAAAACCTGAACGCTAAAATACTCTTTTCACTGCGCCCTTACATATCTATTTTTATCAAATATAGCTACAATGCGCGCCTAATTTATTTAAGGTAAACCCCCAGTGAAAAATGCCGTTTTAGCATTACGTGCCCAACAAATAAGCGAATCGCGCCGTGAGTTCAATGCTCGGGGTGCTAAAATGACACGTTGCCAGCAATGCTTACTTGCAGAGCTTTACTGTATTTGCGAAGGGGTTATACAGGCCGATTGCGACGCTGCTGTTTGTTTACTTATGTATCATAATGAAAGCTTTAAACCTTCAAATACTGGGCGTTTAATTGCCGAAATAATACCTGAAAACTATGCATTTAGATGGGACAGAACCGATCCCGATGCCAAACTATTAGCATTAATAAACGATCCGCAATATCAACCTATGGTGGTATTTCCTGCTGAAGATGTAGAGCCGGGCAGAGCCGTAACTGAAGTAAATATAACAGCCGGTAAAAAACCGCTATTTATATTTTTAGACGGAACCTGGCGCGAAGCTAAAAAAATGATCCGCAAAAGTCCGTATTTAGATAACCTTCCGGTATTATCGATCACTGCCGACAAACTCTCAGACTACCGTCTACGTGTTGCTCCCCATGCGCATCAACTTGGTACTGCAGAAGTGGCTATTATGGTATTAGCGTTAGCGGGAGAGAAGGATGCAGCCTCTAAATTAGAACAGCACTTTATAAAATTCCGCGACGCGTACTTATTAGGTAAACGTAATAAAGGTAGGCCAGAGTAAAAAGGGCAGGTTTTAGATATCAGGTTTCAGGCAGAGGTAAGCCAAGCACGATGTTTAAGTTGCCCGTAGGCGAGGCTTTATGCCGCGCTTTTTAAAATAAAAAAACTGCGCGAGGTAAACTCTCGCCTACAAGATTAAGAGCAGGTGCTAGGTATCAGGTTTCAGGCAGAGGTAAGCCAAGCACGGTGTTTAAGCTGCCCGTAGGTGGGGCTTTATGTCAACAACAACCGAAAAGTGATCCACTCCACCATTTGAATATTGATCCACTATTTATTAAGGTTTTCCATTAACCCTGCTTGTTTCTTTTCTTTAATTCTATAACTTTCCCCCTTAATTTGAGCAATGTGTGAGTGGTGTAAAATTCTATCTAACATAGCTGATGTTAACGCTGTATCATTCGCAAAAATGCTTCCCCATTGTCCAAATGGGAGATTACTTGTGAGTATTATCGCTCCTTTTTCAAATAAAAAAGTATTGTAATTGCGCCTTTTGTATTTATAAATTATTCTTTAACGATATATCACCTTAAGGGAATATCATTCAAATGAGTCAGCAAAAACAAGCGATAGTCGATCAGGAAGTTACTTTTGGTATTGATGAAGAACTACTCTCTACTACAGACTTGCAAGGAGTTATAACTTACGCAAATGATAACTTTTGTAAAGTTGCTGGATATACATTAGACGAGCTAGTAGGTAATAACCATAGTATGGTGCGCCACCCTGATATGCCCAAAGCTGCGTTTGCCGATTTATGGTCTAATTTAAAAAATGATATTGCTTGGCGAGGTGCAATTAAAAACAGATGTAAAAATGGTCAATACTACTGGGTTGACGCATTTGTAACGCCAATTTATGAAAATGGAAAAAAAATAGGCTATCAATCTGTTAGGCGCCGACTATTACCTGAGTACTTAAACAGCGCAGAAAATCTGTATAAGCGTATTAATAGTGGCAAGTCTATAAATACATTTACTCATAATCTGTCGGCACTCAAACTCCCTCTATATTTATGCTTTAGTGCACTTTTTGCTTGGTTAGCTAGTTATTCACTGTGGTTTATTTTGCTGTTTATTCCTCTGCCATTTGTTATTTATTATGATCAGCTCGTTTTATCGCAGCGATACCTTAAAAAAAGAAAAACTGAGTCAGACAGTATCTCCCGCCATGTGTTTTCGGGCAGTAATATATTTAGTTTTGCTGATTTTCAAATTAAATTACTCGAAGGAAAAGTCACTACAATAGTAGGGCGTATTATTGATGGTACCTTAAGCTTAAGTAAAGGTGCAGACTCACTCAAAATTTGTGCTGAGGCTGCACAGGCCGGCGTTGAAAAAGAAGCATCCGAATTGCATCAAGTATCCTCAGCGGTTGAAGAAATGGTGCACTCAATAGATGAAGTAGCTAAAAATACTTTAGTCACTAATCAGCGCGTTAAACAAGCTCACCAAGACTGCGAAAGCGCAACAAAAGCGATGTCAGGTACCATGCAGGAGGTATCGTTACTCGCCAATGAGGTGGATAACTCCGCAAGTTCAGCAACCGAATTAGCAACAGAGGCTGAAAAAATTGGTGATATAATGCAAGAGATACAAGGGATTGCCGATCAAACAAATTTACTTGCACTTAATGCAGCTATTGAGGCTGCGCGAGCCGGTGAGCACGGTAGAGGGTTCTCAGTTGTTGCTGACGAAGTGCGTGCACTTTCAAGCAGAACACATACTGCCACAGAGCAAATTCAAGTCTCTATTTCTGAAATGCAATCTACGTTACTTAACTGGTCAAAAACCATGGAAGCGGGTAAAAATGCGGCAGAGAGCTGTGTGAAAGAAACCCGTAACACCCAAGATATCGTCTCAAAAGTATACGCTGCAATTACTGATATTTCAGATTTAGCAACGCAAATATCTACCGTGGCAGAAGAGCAAAGTATGGTATCGCAAGAAATTAGTCGTAATATTTCTAATATTAGCAGCGCATCGTCAGATAATCTGGCCCAAGCACATAGTGTAGGTGCTGAGTCTGATGCAATCGAAAAGCACTCTAAGGCATTGGCGTCCCTAGGTCTTTCTTTTAAAGTAGGTTAATAACGTGAGCAAGGACAGCAAACACTCCGATATAGGCGCAGCCTATGATGCACCGTATTCTCAATGCGCAAATTTAAGTGCACAATTGAGTGCTTTGCAGCAAGAAATAAAAGCCGATTATTTATTTATTGCCTCCGTTGATGAAGATAAATTAGCCACTACGCAGTTAGTTTTATGTAATGCCGAGGTGGTTGAAAACTTTTCTTACAGCCTTGAAGGTTCGCCGTGTGAGCCCCTTTTAACCCAAAGTATTTGCTTTATTACTCATGATTTACAGCAAAGTTACCCTGAAAACAAACTGTTACAGGCAATCAATGCCAATGCCTATATTGGGGCTGCTATTTTAAATGATGAGGGCTTACTAACAGGTGTATTAGTGGGCCTGTATTTTAATGCGCATCAAAATTTAGAATCTTATAAATCAACCCTGTTAAGTTTTGCTAACTATACCAGTGTTTACATACAAAAATGTTTCTTAGAGAATAAATCAAGTTCGCAAAAGCTGCTGACTGATGCAGTTGAAAGTATGGCAAAAGTGGGGAGTTGGCAATATACAGTTTTAACTGATGAATTATATTTTTCGCCTGAAGTTTACAAAATTTATGCGCTTACTACTAATACTAAAATAAATACGACTCAGGCTATTGCTCATTATGCTAGTAAAAAAGAACAAGCGCGAATAAGCCAGCTATTTGAGCGGCTACAAACACAAGGGCTGCCTTACTGTGAAGACTTTGAGTTTGTAGATGCACAAGGGCGAAAAAAATGGGTGCGTACTAGCGGGCAACCTGTTTTCGATAGCAACAATGATTTAATTGCCGCTCAAGGTGCGTTTGAGGACGTTACCTTAGAGTACGATTTAAAAGCTAAAGTAGAGGATAAAAAAAGCCGCCTTGAGGCTATTTTAGATAACCTTAACGATGCGGTTATTACCATTAATCAAAAAGGCATTATTGTTCATTGTAATAAAACAGCACTCACTATGTTTGGCTACGATGATAATAAAATGTTAGGCTTATCAATCAATAACTTAATGCCAGAGCCCTATGCCTCAAAGCATCATTCTTATATGCGAAATTATGAGCAAACAGGGGAAGCTAAAATTATTGGAGTGGGAAGGCAACTCCCAGCTCGTAAATGCGACGGTACTATTTTTCAAATAGAGTTGTCGCTTACAAAGGCACCAAGAGGTGAACATGTTGAATATATTGGTGTAGTAAGAGACATAAGTGAAAAACTTGAAGCGCAAGATACCATTTATAACTTAGCTTATTCAGATCCTATTACCGGTTTAAAAAATAAACGCTGGTTTGAGCGTGAATGCAGAAGTTTACTGCAAAGTGCCAGTTTAAATGATGGTTATATTTATGCTGCGTTATTAGATATAGATAAGTTAGCGCAATTTAACTTTAAATACGGAATTGAGGCTGGCAACGAAGCACTTATTTTAGCAGCCCAAAAGCTTTCTAAAGCCGTTGAAGGAGAGTACAAGCTGTATAAAAGTGGAGTTGATTCCTTTTTAATAATTAGTACTTACCCCAACCACAGCTTAAGTGATTTAGAGCTACAACAACCAATAATCGACTCTAAAATATTAGCCTTGAAAAACTTTTCACATAAAATCAATGATTTTGAAGTGGTATTAAGTGCCTCTTTGGGTAGCACCATTATCAATGCAAAAAAAGACTCTTACGACTCACTATTCAATAAATTAGAGTATTCTTTAAAGCAAGCAAAAAAACTAGCGCCTTTTGGTTATTATTTTGCCGATTTAGATGCATTAAAACGCTACGAACGCACCAATAAAATCCGCTATTTGCTGATTAACGTGGATAAAAGCAACGAACTAAAACTCGCGCTTCAGCCGCAGTATATTAATGAAAATACTTTTCATTCTTCAGAGGCGTTATTACGTTGGCATTCTGAGGAATTAGGCGTAATAAGCCCTGCGGAATTTATACCTATTGCCGAAGAAAGTGAGGCCATTATTAAAATTGGCGATTGGGTGATTGATAGCGTATGTAAGCTATTACATCAAGTTTCTCTGTCAGGTAAAAGCACCTGTATTGCAGTAAATATAAGCGCCAAGCAAATAGTGGCATCAGACTTTAAAGAGAAGTTATTAGCTAGCGTGCAAAAATGGCAAGTGTTGCCACAGCACTTAATTATTGAACTGACTGAAACTACCTTAGTGTCAGACATCGACCTGGTAAAAGACACTATGATCGAGCTTAATCAAATGGGCTTTAGGTTTTCAATTGATGATTTTGGAACAGGGTATTCAAGTTTAAGTTATTTAAAAGAGCTGCCTATTTCAGAGCTTAAAATAGATAAATACTTTGTTGATGGCATTATGGATAACGAGGATAGTTCCAGTAAAACAATAGTCAATATGATTATAGATATGGCCAGTGCTTTAGGTGTAAATAGTGTTGCCGAAGGCGTTGAAGAAACCGCGCAATTTAATTACTTAAAACAACGCGGCTGCAACTTATTTCAAGGCTATTTATTTTCAAAACCACTCCTTATTGAACAGTGGAAAGAGCGGCTTTAATAAAATATAAAAACTGGATAAACAACTTAAAGGATTAATACTTTTTTGATTTTTGATTTTTGATTTTTCTTGAGGAAAGAAAAATTGGGGCGATTGACGGGGCTTGAACCCGCGACAACC
Source organism: Pseudoalteromonas sp. SR45-4 (assembly GCF_014163535.1). Classification (NCBI taxonomy): domain Bacteria; kingdom Pseudomonadati; phylum Pseudomonadota; class Gammaproteobacteria; order Alteromonadales; family Pseudoalteromonadaceae; genus Pseudoalteromonas; species Pseudoalteromonas sp. SR45-4. The sequence continues at coordinate 31,215 of NZ_JACJDO010000005.1, read as the reverse complement.
GGAATCACAATCCGGGGCTCTACCAACTGAGCTACAACCGCCACAACACACCTTGGTTGGTGTGAGGCGCATAATACATAAAGTATTAAAAGTTGTGAAGCAAAAAAGTGAAAAAAATTAAAAAAAGAGTAAAACAGTGTGTTTAGTGTGTATTTTGCACGAAAAGCAGTCAGCTTAACGATTGCTTTAATAAGTAACTGGGTTAAAACTCATTTATACAAACCCATTATCTAATGAATCTAAAATGTAAATGATATATAATTTGCCGATAAAATCAGATGAACTACCTCTAGGGATAAAAATGGAATCGGTACTCAATTGGCTTAACGAAAACTCCGGCCTAATTTTACATTATGGTATTCAAGCAGTAATAGCGCTGGTGATCTTTTTATTAGGTGGGCGAATTGCAAAGTTTTGTGCAAACTTAACCGAAAAAGCATTCGACAAAAAGAAAGTAGACAAAGCAGTAGGCTCATTTGTTTCTAGCATTGTATTTGCCATAGTATTTATGGCGACTATTTTAATGGCGCTGTCGCAAATAGGTATCGAAACAACTTCATTTATCGCTATTTTAGGTGCTGCGGGTTTAGCCGTAGGTTTAGCACTACAAGGCTCGCTTTCTAACTTTGCATCGGGCGTGCTAATTATTTTACTGCGCCCTTTTAAATCGGGCGACTACGTAGAGGCAGGTAATAAAGCCGGCACCATTAAAAAAATAGAAATATTTTCAACGGAGCTGCGCACCCCAGATAACAAAGTTATCATAATGCCAAATTCAAAAATCATGTCAGATGCAATCGTTAACTATTCACGCGAGTCAACACGCCGTATAGATTTAGTAATTCGTGTAGATTACGACGCCGACTTACGCAAAGCTAAAGAAGTGCTTAAATCAATACTTGATAACGAGCCACGTATTTTAAAAGATCCAGCTTATAATGTATCAGTATCTGAACTGGCTGAATCAAGCGTAAACTTTATAGTTCGCCCGTGGGTTGAGTCAGCCGATTATTGGCCTACGTACTGGAGTTTACTCGAAGAAATTAAAATTATATTTGATGAGCAAGGGATCAATATTCCAGCCCCTCAAATGGATGTACATTTACGCAAACAAGATTAATTTACTTACAGCTATACAAAGGTTATTTTTAATGAAACTAAAGCTTTTATCAATTTTAGTTGCAGCAACAGCAGCAACTAACGCATTTGCAGACGACGCTGAGCAAGTTGAGCAAAAAACTTGGGAAGTTACTAGTGAGCTAGGCGCTATAATTACTAGCGGTAACACCGAAACCACCACACTTAAAGGTGGCATTAAGGTATTACATCACCTAGAGCGTTGGAATAATGAGTACAAACTTGACGGTATTTACAAAGAAGACGAAGTAGAAAACGACGACGGTACTAAAAACAAACAACGTACCAACGAAAAGTATGCTATTTCTGCTCAAGGCAATTACAAATTAAATGAAAAGCACTCGCATTTATTCATTTATGGTTCACACGTTTCAGACTACTTTGGTGCCTACAGAAGTGAGTCGGTAGTATCTGCCGGTTACGGTATGCGTTTAATTAATGAAGACAGTATGTGGTTAAATGCTGAAGTAGGCCCAGGTTATAAACGTTTTAAATACCCTGACGAAAGCAGCGAAGTTGACGACAACGGTAATTCACTTGCGGGTGAGTTTGAAGGCGAAATTATTGCCTTAGGTAAGCTTGATTACAACTGGCAAATTTCTGATAACGCACGTTTTACACAATTAGTAGCAGTAGAATACGGCGACACTAACACTAAAACGCGCTCAGAAACCGCACTACTTGCTAAAATAAATGGCTCATTACAAATGAAGGTTGCATACAATATCATCAACAACTCAGACGTTGCCGATGATAAAGAAAGCACAGATACAGAGACCTCATTAACGCTGGTTTACAGCTTTTAACCAATAAAACTAATATAATGACATTTAAGTGACAAAAGGGGCTAATGTCCCTTTTTTATTTGTATTTAAATCATGTATCATACGCAGCAATTCTTGTTGTAGACTTAGGGAAATACCTACTTGTGAACGTTTTTAAACACCTTTTTAGTGCTTTCATATTAATGTGTAGCTTTAGTGCGTTGGCATTTACGCCAACAGCCTCACAATTAGAGCAATTTAAAAAACTCCCAAAGTCTCAACAAGAGGCTCTGGCTAAGCAGTATGGGGTTGATTTATCAATTATTACTGGTACTGCTACTTCATCAAAAAATAATAATGCTGAACAACAATCAACAATTGGTGAACGCCCAGAAAAAGAAGACAAAAAACTAACTGACGAAGAGCGCTTTAAACCAGAGGTAAATGAAATTAAACCCTTTGGTTATGAGCTTTTTGCAGGTGAACCCACCACATTTATGCCTAGCGAAACCGCAGCAGTACCCGATACCTACTTGGTAGGGAGAGGAGACCAACTACTTATTAACTTTTATGGCAAAGAAAGCAACAGTTTTGAAGTGATAGTTGATCGCGAAGGCCGTATAAATATTCCTGATTTAAGCCCAGTACAAGTAGCGGGTTTAACTTTTGGTGAGGTTAAAGATCTAATAAAAGTTAAAGTAGAACAAGAAATAATTGGCGTTAAAGCTTTTGTGTCACTTGGTCAGCTACGTAGTATGCGCATAATGGTATTAGGCGAAGCCTATAAGCCAGGTAGCTATAGCGTATCGTCGCTTACTACAGTATCGCACGCGTTATTTGTAAGTGGTGGTGTGTCTGACATTGCCTCACTACGCAACATTCAAGTAAAGCGTGCGGGTAAAGTAATTACTAACTTTGATCTATATGAGCTGCTTATTAATGGTGATAGTAGTAACGATATTGTATTGAAACCAGGTGATGTAGTATTTATACCTTCGGTTGGGGCACAAATAACAGTAGATGGCTTAGTAAAGCGCCCTGCTATTTTTGAGCTTAAAAAAGGTGAAACAGCTAAGCAGTTATTAAATATGGCAGGTGGTTTAAAGCCGAATGCTTATGCAAAAAATGTAATAGTAGAACGCTTCGAGCAACAACGAAAAACAGTGCTATCAGTTGATTTTTCGGATCAGCAAATTAACTACATTCCGCAAGATGGCGATCGTATTCACGTTAATTCTATTAGCGCGCAATATAAAAATTCAATTAGTTTAATTGGTGCTGTTGCCCGCCCTGGTAACTACCAGTGGTATCAAGGTAAGCGTGTTTCTGATGTACTTAAGTCGGTACGTGGTGACTTATTACCGCAAGCCGATTTAAGTTATGCATTAATCGTTCGTGAAATTAACATAAATGGCGATATTGAAATTCACCAGTTTGACGTAGCTCAAGCTATTATTAAAAATAGTGAGAACGATTTAGCACTAAAAGCAAACGACAAAATAATAGTGTTTAGTCGTTTTGAAGAAAAAGACATTGAAAAAAAAGCTCTCGAAAACATGGCGTTAAGTCAGGCTCAGCAAGAGCAACAGCAAAAAGTAGAGCAATGGCATAAATATGAGCAAAAAGAGTTTGAAAAATACATAGGTATTAATCAAGAGAGCGAAGAGCTTGTACTTGATAATAATAAAATACTTACTTTAGCCGAAATTTCAAAACGTAAAGCTAAAGAAGAAGATCAAGAGTTAAAACCTGAAGATTACGCACTATTCAGTCGTTATAATTTATTAGCGCCAATTATTAATAAATTAAAACAGCAAGCCTCACTTAATTATGCCATGCAGTTGGTAGAAATAAACGGCAGTGTAACCTACCCCGGTGTTTATCCTTTAATGGTAGATGGGGAAGTGCTTGATTTAATAACCGCAGCAGGCGGCTTGCTAGAATCCAGTTACACCAAACAAGCTGAAATTACCCGCATTGATATAAATGACGCATCGCGAATCGAACATATAAAATTTGACCTAGGCAACGCACTAAAAGGTGAGTCGAAAAGTAATATTTCATTACGTAGTAAAGACAGTGTTAACATATTTTCTATTCCTAATTGGCAAGAAAACGTGAAAGTATCACTTAATGGCGAGCTTAAGTTTCCGGGAACTTATACTATTCGCCGCGGTGAAACATTAACTGACTTATTAAAGCGTGCCGGTGGTTTTTCACCGTTTGCAGAGCAAAAAGCTGCAGTGTTTATTCGCCAGTCGGTTAAGCAGCAAGAACAACAGCAGTTAACACGTTTAGCAACTGAACTTCGACGTGATATAGCCTCAAGAAGCTTTCAAAACTCGGTAAGCGGTAATACGCTTTCTTATGACGAAATGAACAAGTTACTTAACGACCTAGCCGATGTGGAAGCTGTAGGGCGTTTGGTTATTGACCTGCCTCTTATAGTAAATAATAAACAAAACCTAGTACTACAAGATGGCGACACGTTATATGTACCTAGTAAACGCGACTCTATTAGCGTAGTGGGTGAGGTTAACTACTCAACTACGCATTTATACCAGGCTGGTGTAGATGTAAATGAATACATAAGGCTTAGTGGTGGTTTAAAAGAGCGCGCCGATGACGACCGCATTTATATAATTAAAGCTAATGGCTCTGTAAAAATACCTAATACGGGTGGGTGGTTTTCCGCTAATAGCTCAGATAAGTTAGAGCCAGGGGATACCATAGTAGTGCCAATGGATGCAGGCCATATGGATAAACTTACTCTGTGGAGCACCGCAACGCAAATTCTTTACCAATTAGGTGTAGCAGTCGCTGCTATAAGCGGTATTTAATAATCATGCGCGGCTTTACGCCGCGCTTGTTCGTAGGCGGGATTTTACATCGCGCATGTATTCAAATAGGCGGGGTTTTATGCCGTGCAGAGTGAGCCTGAGATTTACATGGAAAACTATTTAGACAACCAAAAAAAAGAAAATGAGCTAGCAGCCGCTGATGACGAAATCGATCTACGAGAATTATTTGCAGCTATTTGGCAAGGTAAATGGTCTATTATTGTAATAACTACTTTATTTGCTGTGGCATCAGTTTTTTACGCTATTAATCTTCCTAATATTTATAAATCTGAAGCATTATTGGCACCAGCTGAACAAAATAAAGCTACAGGGATTGCTGGTCAATTAGGTGGCTTAGCAAGTTTGGCTGGTGTTAGTTTAGGTGCTGGCGGCGGGGTTGATAAAACTCAAATGGCACTTGAAATACTTAAGTCTCGTAAATTTATTACCGAGTTTATAGACGGCCATCAAATTTTACCAGATTTAATGGCTGTAAAATCTTGGGACAGAAGTACTAACATTTTGGGTTATAATCCAGAGGTTTATGATTCACAGAGTCAGACTTGGTTACGTGATGTCAAACCTCCTCTAAGTGCCGAACCATCAATGCAAGAGGCTTATAATAATTTTTCAAACATTATGAAAGTTAATGTCTCCCAAGAAACTTCATTAGTTACTATTTCTATTGAACACTTGTCTCCAATAATAGCTAGAAACTGGGTTGATTGGCTTATTAAAGATATTAACTTAGAGATGAAAAAGCGTGATATTAATGAGGCTCAAAGAAGTACCTCATTTTTAACTGAACAAATTGAACAAACTAAAGTCGCAGACATACGAGCAGTTTTATACGGCTTAATTGAAGAGCAAACTAAAACACAGATGTTCGCTAATGCACGTGATGAGTATGTGTTTAAAACTATTGATCCCGCAATAGTTGCAGAGCAAAAAGCAAAACCTAAACGAGCCTTAATATGTATTTTGGGTTTTATATTAGGGGCTGCTTTAGGTGTTATGTATGTATTATTGCGCTATTTCTACAAAAAAGATTAAAGTGTAGATTTCAAAGTATATTAAATAAAAGCTTTCAAAGTTTAAGAGAAAATTAAATGTACATACCATGTGAAAAAATTAAAATAGGTGTAATCGGTTTGGGTTACGTAGGTTTACCGCTAGCTGTAGAATTTGGGAAAAAATATCCTGTTTTAGGTTTTGATATAAACCAAAAGCGAGTAGATGAGTTAAGCGCTGGGCATGATGCTACGTTAGAAGTTAGTGATTTAGAGCTTAAAGATATTAAGCAGTTAAACTTTTCTTGCGACAAACAAGAGCTAACTAACTGTAATGTATATATTGTAACGGTACCAACCCCGATAGACGAAGGTAATGCGCCAGACTTAACACCGCTTCGTAAAGCATCTGAATTGCTTGGTGAGTTTGTTAAAAAAGGTGATGTTGTTATTTATGAGTCAACAGTGTACCCAGGTGCGACTGAAGAAGTTTGTTTGCCAATTATTGAAAAAGTGTCAGGCTTAGTATTTAACCAAGATTTTTTTGCAGGCTATTCGCCAGAGCGTATCAATCCAGGCGACAAGGTGAATACGTTAACAAAAATAATGAAAATCACCTCGGGTTCGACCCCTGAAATAGGCGAGTTTGTAAATAATCTTTATGGTTCGATAATTACTGCAGGCACACATTTAGCAGGCTCTATAAAAGTAGCCGAAGCTGCGAAAGTAATTGAAAACACCCAACGAGATTTAAATATTGCGATTGTTAATGAGTTCGCAAAAATATTTAACCGATTGGGTATCGACACAGAAGAGGTGTTAAATGCTGCAGGTACAAAGTGGAACTTCCTAAAATTTAAGCCAGGTTTAGTTGGCGGGCACTGTATTAGTGTTGATCCATACTATCTTACGCATAAAGCGCAAGAAGTAGGTTATCGCCCTGAGGTGATTTTAGCTGGTCGTCGTATTAACGATGGTATGGGCGAATACGTTGCAACTCAATTAGTGAAAAAAATATCAAGTCAAAAAATACATGTTGATGAAGCAAAGGTACTCGTACTTGGTTTTACTTTTAAAGGTGACTGCCCAGACGTACGTAATACAAAAATTATCGACATTGTTAAAGAGTTAAAAGATTTCAACATGAGCGTTGATGTTTATGACGGCTGGGCAAATGCTGCAGAAGTAGAGCATGAGTATGACCTAGTATTAGTAAATGAGCTAAAAGAAAATCACTACGATGGTATTATATTAGCTGTAGACCACAGTGAGTTTAAAGAAATGGGTAGTGATGCCATTCGTAAACTAGGTAAACAAAAGCATGTTTTATATGATGTAAAGCATGTATTTGGCTCTAAAGATTCAGACATCAGATTGTAACAAAGGATTTAAAATGAAAAATTTCGCATTAATTGGTGCATCAGGTTACATAGCACCTCGTCACTTAAAAGCAATAAAAGAAACAGGCCACAATCTTTTAGTCGCAATGGATATTAACGATTCAGTCGGGATTATGGATAGCCATTTCCCTGACGCCGAGTTTTTTACTGAATTTGAAGACTTTACAGCGTATGTTGAAGACTGTGCAATGAAAGGGCAAAAGTTAGACTATATTGCTATTTGTAGTCCTAATTATTTGCATGCACCTCACATGAAATATGCATTAAAAAATGGTATTGATGTAATTTGTGAAAAGCCTTTAGTACTTCACTCTGAAGACATGGATATTCTTAAAGAATATGAAGAAAAGTATGGCGCAAGCGTAAATTCTATTCTGCAATTAAGATTACACCCTTCTATTATCGCGCTTAAAGAAAAAGTAGCCGTAGCGCCAGCAGATAAAGTATTTGATGTGGATTTAACGTATATGACATCGCGCGGTAAATGGTACATGAAGTCTTGGAAAGGATTTGACCATAAATCAGGAGGTGTAGCGACAAATATCGGTGTGCATTTTTACGATATGCTGCACTTTATTTTCGGTGAGCTTAAGCATAACGAAGTCCATTTTAGGGATGAAAAAACGTCTAGTGGTTACCTTGAGTACGAACGAGCACGTGTGAAATGGTTTCTGTCAATTGATGCTAATAATCTACCTGAAAATGCGGTTAAGGGTGAAAAACTCACTTACCGTAGTATTACCATTAATGATGGAAATAATACCGAAGAGCTTGAGTTTTCAGGCGGCTTTACCGATTTGCATACTCAAAGCTATCAAAATATATTAGCTGGTAACGGCTTTGGAATTGACGAAAATAGAGTTGCTATTGAAACAGTTGAAAAAATTCGTGAAATGTCAATTGTTGAAGCTGGTAATAAAGCTCACCCGTCACTATCGAAGGTATTGTAGTTATGAATTACCATGTGCATGAAAGCGCCATTGTTGATGATGGAGCTAAAATAGGCAATAACACGCGTGTTTGGCATTTTGTACACGTGTGTAGCGGGGCGCTAATAGGTGAAGGTTGCTCTTTAGGGCAGAACGTATTTGTCGGTAATAAAGTGACAATCGGTAATAACGTTAAAGTACAAAATAACGTATCTGTTTACGATAATGTGCATATTGAAGATGATGTTTTTTGTGGTCCAAGTATGGTTTTTACTAACGTATATAATCCACGTTCTTTTATTGAGCGAAAAACTGAATACCGCGACACGCTAGTTAAAAAAGGTGCAACATTAGGCGCTAACTGTACAATTGTGTGTGGTGTAACCATTGGTGAATATTCGCTTATTGGTGCTGGTGCTGTCATAAATAAAAATGTACCTGCATTTGCCCTTGTGGTGGGCGTACCTGCCAAGCAGATTGGTTGGATCAGTAAATATGGCGAGCAGCTTGGGTTACCAATTAGTGGTGCAGGCACTGAAAAATGCAAGCATACAGGCGATACCTATCAACTATTAGGTTCAACACTGACTTTAATTAACGAGTAATTACTAAATGCAATTTATAGACTTAGCTGCGCAGTACCAGCACCTAAAAACAAAAATAGATAAGCGTATTCAAGGTGTATTGGATCATGGTAAATATATTATGGGCCCTGAGGTGCATGAACTAGAAGAGAAGTTAGCCGAGTACGTAGGTGTAAAACACGCAATTACATGTGCTAATGGTACTGATGCTCTAACGCTTGCCATGATGGTGCTTAACATTGAAAAAGGCGATGCAGTATTTTGCCCAACGTTTACTTTTTTTGCGACTGCAGAGGTTATTGCTTACGAAGGAGCAACACCGGTATTTGTTGATTCAGACGAGGCTACTTTTAATATTTGCCCTATCGATCTTGAAAAGCGTATTCAAGCAACAATTGCCGAAGGCAAGCTAATTCCAAAAGCAATTATAGCTGTTGATTTATTTGGTTTACCTGCCAATTATCCTGAAATCCAAAAAGTTGCTGATAAATACAATTTAAAATTAGTTGAAGATGCCGCGCAAGGCTTTGGCGGCAGTATTAATGGTAAGCAAGCAGGTAGTTTTGGTGATATAGCAACAACAAGCTTTTTCCCTGCTAAACCACTGGGTTGTTATGGTGACGGTGGTGCAATATTTACCAATAATGACGAATATGCTGAGTTGATTAAATCCTATCGTGTGCATGGCAAAGGTAGCGACAAGTATGACAATGTTCGCATTGGTATGAACTCTCGACTAGATACAATTCAAGCTGCAATATTACTTGAAAAGTTAGCAGAGTTCCCCACTGAACTTGTTAATCGTAATAAGGCTGCTGACAATTACGAAAAAACGTTAGTAGGTAAATATAAAACACCTCAAGTACCTGAAGGCTATATTAGCTCTTGGGCACAATATACATTGGTTTCTGACAATCGTGACGCAGAAATGGCAAAATATAAAGAGCAAGGTATACCAACCATGATTTATTATGGTACTTGTATGCATCAGCAAACTGCTTTTAAACAATTAAACTATGCTGATAAAGTGTTTCCTATAGCATCAAAATTAGCTAAGAGTGTTTTTAGCTTACCTATGCATCCATATATTTAATGTTTGAAAGTAAGTATGTAAGAAATATTCTTACTTTAGTTGGTAGCGCCCTTTTCGCTCAGGTTTTGGCGCTATTACTTACACCAGTATTAACTCGGCTATATTCTCCAGAGGAATTTGGTGTATTTACTGCATTTATTAGTTACTCAGGAACACTTGCAGCTTTTATATTTTTAAGCTTAGAGATGGCTATTGTAAAAAGTAAAAGCGCTAGAGAATTATCAAGTATATTAGGTTTAATGCTTGTAATTTCAATATTTTTGCTCTCAATACTATGCATCACAATTTATTTAGAAAGCACTTTTTATACACTTATTGGTTTTAATAAATTGTTTGATATTAAAGAACTCGTTCTTTTAGGGGTGTTATTTTCAGCAACTAACTTAGTATTAAACCAATTTATAACTAAAAAAGAAAAGTTCTCCGTTTACGCTACGTCCCAGGTATCTTTTGTTGCCTTGAGATTTGTTTTTAGCTACCTATTTTTCTATTTTGGTTACACTCAATATGGATTAGTTTTTGGCTTCACCCTTGCTACAATATTGATAATTATCTACCTATCTTATAAAGCTGAGATATACAAAGAAAGACTATCATTAAAAAAGACAAGCTTTTTTGCGGCTTTTCGAAAACATAAACAGTTAGTTATATTTAACACCCCTTCTAATGTTATTAATATATTAATCATAAACTTCCCTCTTTTTTTTATACTTAAAAATTTTGGGTTAGAAGCTGCTGGTTTATTTGGGTTGGCCTATAGAATGGTTATGTTGCCAGTGACTTTAGTTAATAAGGCTATAGGACAAGTTATTTATAAGCGATTCTCTGCAATGTCTATTTCAGATAAGGCAATGCTTACCTTTATTATAAAAAATATTTTTTTCTTAACTTTATCTTTTCCCTGTTTTGCATTTATTTATTTATTTGGTGAAGAAATATTCTCATTTATTTTTGGTGTGGAATGGCGTATTGCTGGAGTATATGCAGCTTTAATGTCTCCATTTATATTTTTAAGTTTTGTAATTTCACCCTTGTCATATTATTTTGTTGCTTATGATAAATCAGACTTATTGATGATGATAAGTATTTTGTTTTTAGGGATACTCACTTTGGCTTCTGTACTGCTCGAGTTTATTGATGAAAGTGACTTTATTAAAACTTATACGTTAATCAATGTTGCTTATTATGCAACCGTTTTGGTTGCGGTAGTATTTGGTATAAAAAGGGCTCAATTAAATGCAAAAAATTAAGTATATGCTTAAAGGAACATACATATTTAAATGGTATCTGTTTACTCGCTCAATAGGGTTTGGAGTTTGCTTGATAAACTTTCTATTTCAAAATGTTTTCAGAATCGATGCTTGTAAATACAGTAAAAACTACTCAAGCAGATTAATAGCTCCTAGTAAATTTATAATACAAGATAATTGTATAGAGGTAAAAAAAAGTCTAGCTGTCAGTGGTGGTTGCTATTTTCAAGCAACTCATGGCATATCAATAGGCGCCAAAACAATTTGGTCATTTAACGTTATTATGGTTACTTCTGATCATGATTTGAGGGATTACAGATTAGAAAACTCAGAGAGAAGTGGCCCCATTTCAATAGGCGAAAATTGTTGGTTGGGTGCTGGAGTCGTTGTTTTGCCAAAAGTTAGATTAGGGCCAAATACTGTTGTCGGTGCAAATTCAGTAGTAACAAAATCGTTCCCAGCTGGGAATGTGGTTATAGCGGGAACTCCCGCTCGTATTATTAGGGAATTATAGGTATATGTGTGGCTTTTCTGCGCTTTATTCAACAACTGGATTAGAATTTAAAGATTTAGTAAAAATGAACGATGCTATTTCTCATCGGGGGCCTGATGGGGAGGGTTTTTACCTTTTTGATACTAAAAACAAAGTCAGCCACATAATGAAAAGCTCGAGTGGAGTAGGTGACAACAGTGACATTTTGAATGATAAGTTCAGTGTATTGATTGGTCATCGTCGTCTTGCGATAGTTGATTTATCTGACTCAGGATTTCAACCAATGGTAAGTGATGACAAGCGCTACGTGATTGCTTTTAATGGTGAAATTTACAATCATCATGAACTAAAAGAAGAGTTGGTAGTGTTAGGTCATACATTCAACTCTCACTGTGATACTGAGGTTTTATTAAAAGCATATATTGAATGGGGAGAATCTTGTCTTGAAAAGTTCAATGGTATGTTTGCATTCCAAATACTAGACACCGAACTTCGTTGTGTATTTGGTGCCAGAGATCGCTTTGGTGTAAAGCCATTATATTACTGGAAAACTGCCGGTTCACTCGCATTGGCATCGGAAATCAAACAGTTTACGACTTTACCGCATTGGAAATCAAAAATGAATACGGCTAGAGTTTATGACTTTTTGCAATATGGACAAACAGATCATACATCGCAGACTTTATTCGCTGGAGTGCATCAAGTACCTCCTGGGCATAAATTTAAGATTGATTTGAATGAAGTAAATAATCTGATTATATCTAAATGGTATGTCAGGCCGCAAGCAAGAGTAAAAGATAAATTAAAAGAAGCAACAACTAAGTTTCATAAGTTATTTAAAGACTCTGTACGCTTGCGCTTACAAGCTGATGTGCCGTTAGGGACAGGGCTATCAGGTGGTATGGATTCATCTTCTATAGCTTGTGAAATTAATGCAGTATTGAAAGGGCAAGGAAAAGATGACTTGCAAAAAACATTTTCAGCCTACACTGAAGTGAAAAAATATGATGAACGAAATTATATAAATGATGTGTTAGAAACGATTACAGCTGAACCTCATTTTGTTGAGTTGATATGTCCAGATAAGAGATCGATGTTAGAGGAAGTTGTTTGGCATCAAGATGAGCCATTTGGTACTACAAGTATATTTGCTGAGTGGTCTGTTTTTAAGTTAGCTAGAAGTAAAAATGTTAAAGTTACATTAGATGGACATGGTGCTGATGAAACTTTAGCAGGCTATCACAGGTTTTTCTTTGTTTATCTTATTGAGCTGTTAAAGTCTGGCAAGATATTTAGCTTTTTCAAAGAAGTGAAAGCTCTGAAAAAGCTTCATAACTATAATGGGTTGAGAGTTGTAAAAACATTATTGTTTTTGTTTAAATCAGCTATTTTTACTAATGAGAAAGGTAATGATTGGTGGAAAGTTTCTAAAGATTCAATTGAGGTAAGTAAAATTCACTTTTCAATACTTGATGAATCAAATTACGAATTATTCAATACAAGTGTACCCATGCAGTTACACTGGTGCGACCGTGATTCAATGGCTCATTCAGTCGAAAGTAGGGCTCCATTCCTGGATTATAGATTAGTAGAGTATATTTTATCTTGTCCTTCTGAATTAAAAATTAAAGAAGGAAAAACAAAGTTTTTATTAAGGGAGTCGCTCAAGGGAATACTACCAAAAACAGTATATGAGCGAATTAGTAAAATTGGTTTTGCAACACCGGAAGAAAATTGGATGTCAGATAACCAAGCATTGTTTTTAGAGTTACTAGAATCAGCTAAGTTAAATCTGAGTGCAGTAGTAAATTTTGCTGCTTTTGAAAAAGCTGAAAATATAATTCTTGGGAATAGCAGGTATGAAGGTTTTGCATGGCGTATAATTTGTTTGTCTATTTGGGTTCAGGTATTTAATGTCGAAACTGAGGGCAAGTAGTTGAATCATTCTAGCGAAGATATAATTGTCATTATCGATTATGGGATTGGTAATTTAGGTTCGGTCGCCAATATGCTTAAAAAAGTAGGTGCGAAAAAAGTTATTTTTTCTAGTAACCCTAATGAAATAGCAGCAGCTAATAAAGTACTATTACCAGGAGTGGGTTCATTTGATCATGGAATGAAGAGGTTAAATGATCTTGGTATTTCGGATGCGTTAAAAACGTTAGTAGCTCGAGATGATTCACTTCTTATGGGGATTTGCCTTGGAATGCAGCTGCTGACAGAAGGGAGTGCAGAAGGTGAAATCTCAGGTTTAGGCTTAGTTCCTGGGAAGGCGTCTTTATTTCCAAATCAACAAGGTCTTAGGGTCCCACATATGGGATGGAATGTAGTCAATCCTAAAAAGCATAGCTTTTTACTAGAAAGCCTTCCAACTGAGTCTAGATTTTATTTTGTTCATTCATATTATGTGAGTTGTTCGGATAATAAAGATATTTTATGTAGCACTAACTACGGCCATGAATTTGTCTCTGCCTTTCAACGAGGGAATGTAATAGGGTGTCAATTTCACCCAGAAAAAAGTCATCGCTTTGGCATTCAATTGTTTAAAAACTTTGTGAACTATAAAGGCACCAACTAAATGTTAAGTACGCGTGTTATACCTTGTTTGCTGTTGCAAGAAGGCGGAATAGTTAAAACGAAAAAGTTTAAAAAGCCCAGATACATAGGTGATCCCATAAATGTAGTTAAGATATTGAATGAAAAGGAAGTTGATGAATTAATCTTTTTAGATATTGATGCGTCACCAAATAAAAGTGAGCCTGATTATGAATTAATTAAAACAATTACGAACGAGTGTTTTATGCCATTTTCTTATGGTGGTGGCATTACTTCATTAAAACAGGCGTCGATCTTATTTAATTTAGGTGTTGAAAAAGTCATTATTGGTAGCAATGCAATACATGATAAAAAGTTGATTACCGATATCGCATCACAATATGGCAACCAAAGTGTTGTAGCTACAATTAATATTAAAAAAGATATATTTAAGAGGTCTTGTTTATATGATCCTAGCAATAAGAAGCTGCTTAAAATTGACTTGAGTGACTATTGCAAAGAATTAGTTAATGCTGGTGCGGGTGAAATCTTTTTAAACTTTGTAGATCGTGATGGTATGAAAAATGGTTACGATGGAGAGAACATTAGATCTCTTTCAGAACTAGTAACTGTTCCTATAACTGTTTGTGGTGGTGCTGGCTGTTTAGAAGACATGCGAATTGCCGTTAAAGACTTTGGAGCTTCAGCAGTAGCAGCCGGTAGCTTATTTGTTTACCACGGTAAGCGTGACGCAGTATTAGTAAATTACCCAGACTATTCAAAATTATTAGAACTTTTTAAATAAGAAGACTCATGCGAAAAGAATATCAAATTTGTACAAAATGTATTTTAGACACATCAGACTCGGGTATTACATTTGATGATAAAGGGGTATGTCATTATTGTAATGGTTTTTCTGAATTGATGAATAAGTCAATTGATGGGAAAGAAGCAAATGACTATCTTCTCGATACCGTAAAAAAAATAAAAGCTTCAAGCAAAGGTGAGTATGATTGTATCGTCGGAATGAGTGGTGGCGTTGATTCAACTTATGTTGCCTATTTAGCAAAAAAATACGGATTAAAACCGCTCGCTGTGCACATTGATGCAGGTTGGAATTCTGAAATTGCTGTAAAAAACATTGAGTCAGCTACAAATAAACTTGGCATTGATTTAGAAACAATTGTTGTTAATTGGAAAGAAGTACGAGATTTACAGAGAGCTTATTTTAAAGCTTCTGTTCCTAATTGTGACGTACCACAAGATCATGCTTTTGTGGCAGGGGTTTATAATATTGCAGCTAAATATAGTATTCAGTACATGATAAGTGGTCATAATAATGTAACTGAATTTATATTGCCTCCTTCTTGGGGTTATGACAGCGGCGACTTAGATAATTTAATTGATATACATAATAAATTTGGTGAAGTTAAGTTAAAAAATTACCCCAAGTTATCATTGTTTAAGAAAGTTATCTATTATAGGTACTTTAAGAAGTTGCAGTCATTCAGAATTTTAAACTATGTTCCCTACAATAAAGAAGAAGTGAAACGGTTTATTACTGATAATCTTGGTTGGAAAGATTATGGGGGTAAGCATTTTGAATCTCGATTTACAAAATTTTTTCAATCTTATTATTTACCAGCGAAGTTTGGTTTCGATAAACGACGAGCTCATTTATCAAATTTAATTGCATCTGGACAAATGACTAGAGACGACGCTCAACGTGAAATGGAAATCTCGCCTTATAATAAAGATGAGTTACCAGAAGACACTGAATACTTTATAAAAAAATTGGGCTTTTCTATAAGTGAATGGCAAGAAATAATGAAGAGCAAGCCGCGGAAACATACTGACTTTAAGTCTGATTATAATCAGTGGTGGTTTAAATTATTAAAGAATCTTAAAAGTAAGTAGAGCCAATGAAAGTGGTAATAAAGTTATTTGTGCATTTATACGTATCGGTGTTAGTTTTGTTTTTTTCTTTATTAACAAAGTTAGTCGGGTTTGAAACTGTTGCTATCAGAATTAGCCAAATTCCTTATAAGTTAGGCAATAAAGTTAGATATACGTTTTATAAGAAACACTTAAAAAGCCTTGGTGAAAATGTAATATTTTCTTTTGGATGCTTGGTAACCAATGTAAACACAGTAATCGGCAATAATGTTAGGTTTGGAGCATATAATACAGTAGGCCTAGCCAATTTAGGTGATGATATTATTACTGCTCAACATGTGCATATTTTAAGTGGCTCTAAGCAACATTCATTTGATAATAGAGATGTCCCAATTTGGAAACAAAAAGGTATCATTCATTGTGTAGAATTAAAAGGAGATAATTGGGTAGGAGCTAATGTAGTAATCATGGCAAATGTTGGTTATGGGACCGTTTTAGGTTCTGGTTCTGTTGTTACAAAAAATATTCCAGAAATGTGCATTGCAGCAGGCAGTCCATGTAAAAAGCTGAAGGAACGTCCATGAAAAAAATACTTTTTATATCCTATTATTTTTCCCCGGAAAAGACTGTTGCAGCTCAACGTGTTAGCTACTGGGCGAAAAATATAAAAGAGCATGTTGATGTTGAAGTAGATGTCATCACTGCATCAGAGCAACATATCAAAGAAGTTTCGAGAGTAGATAATATTTTTCATGTAGCAAATTCAAGAACCGGACTTCTAGGCCACTTGTTTAAAAGCGATTTAGGAGCAACATGGTTTTATGATTTAAAAAAACATTTTTCAAAAAATAAAAAAAAGTACGATGTTGTTGTTATTACTGGGAATCCATTTCTTCATTTTTTTATAGCTAGGATATTGAAGAAAACAATGGGGTGCAAAATTGTTTTAGACTTTAGAGATCCTTTCGCTAAAAATGAACGTAACGCGAGCACGGCTCTCTCAGTAAAACTCAAGCGTAAAATGTTGGTTTTATTTGAGTACTTTTTTTGTGAGTTTGCCGACAAAATTATTGTTATGAATGAAGGTTGTAAAAAATTACTCTGTAGTAGGCAGCAAGAAATTATAGAAATTATTGATAACGGCTATGACGAAAAAAGCTTAAACAATACGACTAAAAAGATCACTGTCGGTAATAATTCAAAAAAAACAATAGTATATTTAGGGAGTTTTGCTGTAGATCGAAATATAGATAATTTACTTACTTCAAATAAAGCTTTAGGTTTTGCGTTTGATATATTGCATATAGGTAAGCCATTAGAAGGTTTGGATAATCACAAAGGTGTAACTTGTACTGGGTTGGTTTCATACTCTGATGCTGTAGGGTATGCAAAGGGTGCTGATATCGGATTAATTTTAGCCTCAGGCATGGCATTTGAGTCGACAACTAAGATATTTGATTACATTGGCTTAGGGTTGCCAGTTTTGATAATTACAAATGGGGAAGCTCAAACTGGTAATATCCACGAGGTGACTAAAGATTATCCTGCGGTCTGGTGGGCTTCTAATAATGAGCAATCAATTATCGACGCATTGCAAGAGATAATGACCTCTGAACTAAACTATAAAGCTAATGGCTTTTCAAAAGAGAAATTTTCAAGGAAGCACGGTTTAGGTGCGTTAGTAAATTTTATCGACTTAAAAAAGACGCTTTAACCAAAATGAAGATTTTAATAATTCCTTATAATTACCCAACAAAAGAAAATCCAAATCGTGCTATTTTTATACAAGATCAAGTGGAAATGTTAAGAAACCAAGGTTATTGTGTGGCTGTTTTAGGTGGAATACCTAAAACTCTTAATGATATTTTTAATAGTCGTAATTTAAAGTTTGGTAGGTTATCTTCAGAGAATTGGTTGCTGTCGTTACCTGCAATTCGTGGTGTGGGTTATTTAAATAATATAATTCAATTATTTATCGGTAAGTGCATATTTAAGCGATACCTTTCGAGAAACTCAATTCCAGACGTTGTTCATGTACATAACTCATCTTCTGCAGAGCTAGCTCTTTGGGTTAAGAAAAAGTATAAAATTCCATTTGTAGTTACTGAGCACTCTAGTCTTATGTGGAGTGGACATAACAAATTAAGTAGCTTAGTTTTCAAAGAAAGTAAGGCTAATATTGCGGTAAGTAAGAAG
The DNA here is from genome assembly GCF_014163535.1 of Pseudoalteromonas sp. SR45-4. Classification (NCBI taxonomy): domain Bacteria; kingdom Pseudomonadati; phylum Pseudomonadota; class Gammaproteobacteria; order Alteromonadales; family Pseudoalteromonadaceae; genus Pseudoalteromonas; species Pseudoalteromonas sp. SR45-4. Next base: position 13,088 of record NZ_JACJDO010000005.1, on the reverse strand, counting down.
TTTGCTCAGCATTTATCGAAACAATATAATGAAAAGTTTTATTATATTCCCAATGTAGTTGATACTAGCTACTTTAAACCAATAAAGACCTCGGCAGAAATACATAACAAAAAATTTAGTGTTGATGATGCTATTTTCGTATCTGTCGGCAATTTAACTGAGAATAAAAATCATAGACTAGCTATTAAAGCCTTAAAAAATTTTATCACTAGATTTAAGAATGTAAGATTATTCATTGCTGGTGAGGGGCCTGAAAGGCAAAACTTGGAAAGACTAATTACTGAATTAGATCTTTGTAATAATGTTTTTTTATTAGGTAAATTGCCTAGAAATGAAATAAGAGAGTTACTATGGAAATCAAACTTTTTTGTACTTCCAAGTAAAAGTGAAACATTTGGCGTAGTTCTTATTGAAGCTATGGCTGCCGGATTGCCTATACTTTCATTGCAAAATGGTGGTAGCGAATCTATTGTTAATAGCAGCGTAGGATTTATTGCTAAGGATGATAAGGATTTCATTGATTGTATGGAAAAGCTCCTTGTGACGCAATTTAATAAAGAAGAAATTATAGATTATGCTCGTCTAAACTTTTCTCAAAGTGTTGTCTCTCATTTACTTAAGCAAGTCTACACTTTATAAATAAGGTTTAATGTGCAAAAGCTTAATATTTTAAGAAAGTTGACTGTGCTTTTTTCAGTCTTTTTTTTATTAACTCCGACAGTTAAGGTTCCAGGTTTTATTGGAATTAGGTTAGATGATTTATTGGCATTTTTAATTATTTTTTTATTTTTTCTATTATCTAAATCGGCAACCATCAGTGTTAAAGTACCAGTACGTGCAGGTTTAATACTCATATTTTCATTATTATTGCTAATCTCTATTTCATGGGGGGCAACCTATGGCCTTCCTACTAGCATTCTTGATTTAACAAAATATATTTGGCTTGCGAAGCTGTTTGTTATTTATTTAGTTTTTTATAATTATATTTATTTTGATACTACAGTTGATAACGTTATAGAGAGAAGAAATGCTGCTTTATCATCCATAGTAACTATAGCCTCTGTGTCAGCTTTAATCTGTATGAGTCAGTTTTTTAATCCATTAAATATTAATAACTATTACGTCCCATTTGTCGCACCAACTCAATTTACTACGCTTATTGAGGGGTATGGAACACCCAGAGTTGTGGGAATGATAGGAAATCCAAATGCACAAGGTTATCTAATGGCTTTAACCTTGTTATCTGGTTTGTATTTAATGTTAACGAATGCTTCTAGGTTGTTAGGTATTAAACTACTATTAATATTTATAGCTATGATAATGACTCTTTCAAGATCTTCATTAGCTGTTTTTGTTATAGGAGCTCTATTTTTATTTTTTTTTTATAAAAAGGATAAAATGTTTTCTTATTATAAATACTTGGTATTAACACTTATGGGAATATTTTTATTTGGAGCTTTTGTTTTTTTGAAAGAAAATGAAGTTATTTATAATTTAATTCTATGGCGTTTTGAAGGGCTTGCTAATATCATGGATGATAAAAGCTTTATCACACGTTTTCATGGGTGGATTATAAATATAGAGTATTTTACTTTAAGTCCAGTTTTTGGTGTTGGCCCTCTTCCTAGAGGTGGTGAAGTATTTGGTGCATCAGATAATGAGTGGCTATTCTTTTTAAGGTCCTATGGGGCTGTGGGAACGTTCTGGCTATTCTTTTTTTTATTTTTTTCCTTTCTTTTAAATAATTCATTAAAGGTATCCTCGATAAGAAATTTTAATTACTTCTCTTTATCAGTTGTTATCATGACATCTATATACATGATCCCAGCAGGAGTGATAACTAGCAGTAGTCTTAGCTCACTGTTTGTGGCTATCTTAGCTTTTAACGATAAGCAAATTTTTGCTTTTACAAATAAGTAAAGTTACTTTCTTAGAGTACTCATTGAACATAAAGCTTTTCTGCTTTTTATACTCCTAATAGTTCTATATGTAGGGTTGTATTTAAGTTTATAATATTAGTAATTACAACAAGTGGTAATGGTATGAAGTATAAAGTAACTCACTTAACATCTGCACATCCTAGACATGACATTCGAATTTTTTTGAAAATGTGTAGCTCGTTAGCAAAAGAAGGCTATCTTGTTAACTTAGTTGTTGCTGATGGTGAAGGAGATGAAATTTGTAATGAGGTAAATATATTCGACACAGGAGAAAAAGCTAAAGGTCGAATTGAGCGAATGACTAAAACTGTCAACAGTGTTTATGAAAAAGCAAAAGAATTAGATTCTGATATATATCATTTGCATGATCCTGAATTAATCCCGATAGGAGTAAAATTAAAAAAGTTAGGGAAAATAGTTGTATTCGATGCACATGAAGACTTACCTAAGCAATTAAAATCAAAGCCATATTTAAATATTTTCTTTAGGAAGATCCTCCCTGTGGTATTCGGTCTTTATGAGCGGTTTGTATTCAGGAAGTTTGATGCTTTAATCGGAGCCACATCTTCTATTACTAATAAATTGAAAAAAATAAACTCAAACTCGTTTACAGTTAATAATTATCCAATTTTAGGTGAATTAAGTTCAGATCTAAGCACAACATGGGACGTCAGGGCTAATGAAGTTTGTTATTTAGGTGGAATCGCCGAAATAAGAGGAATTAAACAAGTTATAGCTTCTCTTGATGAAACTCCAAATATAAAGCTTAATCTCGCTGGGCGCTTTTCTGAAAAACATGTAGAAGAAGAGGTTAAATCTTGGGACGCTTGGAATCAAGTAAATGAGCTTGGCTTTATTAATCGCGAAGAAGCTGCAAAAGTTTTAGGGCGTTCAAAAGCGGGCATTGTTACCTTTCATAACTATCCTAATCACGTAGATGCACAACCAAATAAAATGTTTGAATACATGTCAGCTGGTTTGCCAATTATTACTTCAAATTTTCCAATGTGGAAGGATGTTGTTGAAGGTAATAATTGTGGTATTTGTGTTGATCCAATGGATATTTATGCTATTGCTGAAGCTATTAATTATATAATCAATAACCCTAAAGATGCAGAGCTTATGGGGATTAATGCTTTAGCTGCAATTAAAAATAAATATAATTGGTCTGTGGAAGAGCAGGCGCTGTTCAAATTATATAAGGAACTATTATAATGACTAAAGTTGTAACCATATTGGGTGCAAGGCCTCAATTCATTAAAGCTGGTAGTGTAAGCCGCGAGTTTGCAAAATATGATAATTTTAAAGAAGTTATCATTCATACTGGGCAACATTATGATGCAAATATGAGTGATGTTTTTTTTGATGAAATGAAAATTCCAAAACCAGATTATTTTTTAGGTATTGGTGGTAAGTCTCATGGGGCTATGACTGGTCAAATGATCGAGAAAATTGAAGAAGTACTTTTGAATGAAAGCCCTGATTGGGTTCTTGTTTATGGTGATACTAATTCAACATTAGCTGGCGCTTTAGCCGCTTCTAAGCTTCACATTAAAGTTGCGCATATAGAAGCAGGTTTACGCTCATTTAACATGAAAATGCCAGAAGAAGTAAATCGAATACTTACAGATCGTATTAGTTCAATTTTATTCTGCCCAACACAAACTGCAATAGATAATCTGCAAAGTGAAGGCGTTAATAAATGGAATACTCAAATTGAATTATCAGGTGATGTAATGCAAGATGGCGCTATTTTTTATAGAGAGCTTGCTGAAAAACCATCTGATCTGGCTTTAGATAGTGAATTTATATTATCAACCATACATCGAGCTGAAAATACAGATTCGGAAAAAAGACTAACTGCAATTGTGGAATCATTAAATGAAATCGCAGAGCAGGTTGCCGTTGTACTACCTTTACATCCACGCACAAAAATTAAGCTTGAAGCTTTACATGTTAAGTTATCTTCAAAAATCAAATTAATTGATCCTGTAGGCTACTTAAATATGGTGTGGTTAATTGATAACTGCAAGCTAGTCATGACAGACAGCGGCGGATTACAAAAAGAGGCTTTCTTTTTTGAAAAACCTTGTATTACTCTCAGAGATGAGACTGAATGGGTAGAGTTAGTTGAACATAATTTTAATGTCTTAGTTGGTGCAGATAAGACAAAAATTATAAGCACTTTTGACGAACACACTTTCTCAAATGATTTTAATATTGATTTATATGGCAGTGGGCTTGCTTCTAGTAATATTGCGAATGCTTTAATTGATTATGAAAAATAACATTTGGTACATATCAAAATATGCCAACATAAAAGAGTATGGAGCAGATACAAGGCAGGCCAGTTTTTGCGAAGAATTTGCAAAAACTGGCCATAAAGTTAGGCTTATTACATCGAACTCTTCTCATTTGTATGGTAATTTACCAAATTTCAAAAGTCGTTATTTCGACATGAAGAGTAATAACTTTGATGTTACTTGGGTAAATACTTTAAAATACTCAAAAGCTACAAGCATTAAACGTATTGTTAGTTGGTTATGGTTTGATTTTTTTGTATTTATGATGGCGTTTAATAAAAAATATGAAAAACCTGATGTTGTAATTGCGTCTTCGCTATCCTTGTTTACAGTTTTAACTGGCTGCTTTTATAAGAAGTTTTATAAGGCTAAGTTTATATTTGAAGTAAGGGATATTTGGCCGCAAACATTGATTGATTTAAAAGGTTTTAGCTCAAAGCATCCTTTAATTTGGTTTTTGAATAAAATAGAAAAATTAGGTTATAAATATTCAGATGCCATAGTTGGTACTATGCCTGGTTTAAAGCTGCATGTTGAAAATGAAGTGGGCCTTGGTTCTAAAGTGCGGTGTATTCCACAAGGTGTGAGCTTGGCTTTTTATGATAATAGTCAAGAAAAGTTGAGCGAAGAGTATGTTGAACAATACATACCTAAGAATAAATTTATTGTAACTTACACAGGGACTTTTGGGGAAGCTAATGCTCTAGAGTATATAATTGATTCTGCAAAAAAGTTGAGACATTTAAGCTGCATACATTTTTTATTAGTTGGAGATGGGTATTTAAAAGATCATTTGATAGAAAGTGCTAAAGAGCTTACGAACATCACTTTTGCTCCTAAAGTAGTAAAAGAGCAAGTGCAGCATTTGCTGAGCTTATCAGATTTACTTGTTGCCTCAGTACGTGATGAAAAAATATATAAATACGGAATTTCATTAAATAAGTTTATAGATTATATGTATGCAAAAAAGCCTATAGTTTGTATGTACTCTGGTTACCCATCTATGATAAATGAAGCTAAATGTGGGGAGTTTACCCCTGCTGAAAATAGTAATAATTTTGCAAGTACAATTGAGAAATACCAACTAATGACTCCATTGGATAGAAAGTTGATCGGTGGTCTTGGTTATAATTTCTTGATAAACGAAAGAAGCTTTGACGTGTTAAGTAGAAAGTATATGGAGTTATTTAATGAAGCGTCTCTTTGACTTTATAGTTGCTCTGAGCGCATTACTTTCTTTATTGCCTGTAACGATTGTAGTTGCTCTACTAATTCGTTTTAAATTAGGTTCACCTATTTTATTTACGCAGAATCGTCCAGGTTTACACGGTAAAGTATTTAAAATGATGAAGTTTAGAAGCATGCTTGATGCTAAAGATAAACACGGTAACTTGTTGCCTGATAATGAGCGTATGACTAAATTTGGTTCATTTTTACGCTCTACCAGTTTAGACGAGTTACCAGGGCTATTTAATGTGTTAAAAGGCGATATGAGCTTAGTAGGGCCTCGACCTTTATTAGTGCAATATTTACCTCTTTACAGTACTGAGCAAGCGCGTCGTCATAATGTGCGCCCAGGTATTACTGGTTGGGCACAAGTGAATGGCCGTAATGCGATTAGTTGGGATCAAAAATTTAAATTTGATGTTTGGTATGTCGATAATCAAAGTTTTTTTCTCGACTTAAAAATTTTATTCCTTACCGTAAAAAAAGTTTTTGTACGTGAAGGAATAAGTGCTGATGGGCATGTAACTATTGAGCCATTTAAAGGTTCTAATAATGACTAAAAAGCTCGCTATAATTGGTGCAAGCGGCCATGGTAAGATTGTTGCTGATATTGCCGAACAGCTTGGTTTTACTGTTAACTTTTATGATGATGCTTACCCAAGTAAGACGCATATTGAACATTGGCCAATACTGGGAACATGTGCTGATTTAATCGCTTTAAATAATGTTAAGCTTAATAAAAGTGTTGTAGTTGCGATTGGTAATAACGACATCCGCCAGCAAAAAATAAAGTTATTACAAAAAAATGGTTTTAGCCTTACTACCTTAATTCATCCAACGGCAATTGTAAGCCAATACGCAACAATAGCGCAGGGCACTGTGGTTTTTGCGATCGCTGTTATTAATGCATTTGCCAAAGTCGGCTCGGGTTGCATAATTAATACCGCAGCTATTGTTGAGCATGATTGTATCATTGGTGATTTTACCCATATTTGCCCAAATACGGCTTTAGCAGGTGGTGTTACTGTGGGTCGTAAAAGCTGGGTTGGTATTGGTAGCCATGTAAAACAATTAGTAGCAATTGGTGATAACTGTTTGATTGGTGCAGGTAGCACTGTTTTAAAGAATATACCGGATAACGTTACTGCATTTGGCTCTCCTGCAGTACCTCAATAAAAAGACCTTATTTCTATATAAATTAATAGGAACACCATGTTAAATACCCCATTTTCTCCTTGGCCTAGTTTCACATCAGATGAGGCCGATGCTGTTAGCCGTGTACTTTTGTCGAATAAAGTAAACTATTGGACCGGAACTGAAGGTCGTGAATTTGAAAAAGAATTTGCTACGTGGACTAATAGTGAATACGCAATTGCACTTGGTAATGGCACTTTAGCACTCGACCTTGCCTTAAAAGCATTAAATATAGGCGCTGGCGATGAAGTAATAACGACACCGCGTACCTTTTTAGCATCTGCCTCAAGCATTGTTACCGCAGGCGCGGCACCTGTTTTTGCTGATGTTGATTTAAATAGCCAAGGTATTACAGCTGCTAGTATTAAAGCGGTACTTACGCCTAAGACTAAAGCGGTTATTGTAGTGCATTTAGCCGGTATGCCCGCTGAAATGGATGCCATAATGGCGCTCAGTAAAGAGCATGGCTTTTATGTAATTGAAGATTGCGCCCAAGCACATGGCGCTAAATATAAAGGTCGTTCTGTAGGTAGTATTGGCCATGTTGGTGCGTGGAGTTTTTGCCAAGATAAAATTATGACCACTGGTGGCGAAGGCGGCATGGTAACCACAAACTCAAAAGAGTTATGGTCTGCGATGTGGAGCTACAAAGATCACGGTAAAAGCTTTGATGCAATTTATAATCGTGAGCATCCACCGGGATTTAGATGGCTTCACGAAAGCTTTGGTACAAACTGGCGCATGACTGAAATGCAGGCTGTTATAGGGAGAATACAGTTAACACGAATGGATGGTTGGAGTGCAAAACGCCAAGCGAATGCTGCTGAGCTAGATAAAGCTGCAAGTAAATTTAATTGTATACGCTTAGTTGCAGTGCCAGATTATGTTGAACATGCTGAATACAAGCATTATATGTTTGTAAAACCTGAACAGTTAGCAAGTGGCTGGGATCGCGACCGTATAGTTAATGAAATTAACGAGTATGGTGTACCATGCTTTCAAGGAAGTTGTTCAGAGGTTTACCTTGAAAAAGCATTCGATAACACCCCATGGCGACCAGAAAAGCGTTTACCAAATGCAGTAGAGTTAGGTGAAACATCACTAATGTTTTTAGTGCACCCAACACTTACTGAAGATGAAATAGCTAAAACTACTTTAGCTATAAATAATGTTTTATCTTCAGCTTCTAAATAACTATTTATTTGGGTAAATAACTAAGTCGTAAAGACCATATAAAGTTAATTTATATGGTCTTTAACTATTAAGTACAATACTTGTTCATCTTATAGTAAAATTACCACCTATATTATAGTAGCCTCACTGTTTATTTCAGGGAATACATGTGTCATTAAATTTACTTGTTAATTTACCTCGCCCTCAAAAAAGAGTGGTATCTCTTTTTATTGATAGTATTTTTATAACAGTAGCTTTTTGGCTGGCACTTCTGTTTCGCTTAGATAGCATACAAATATTTTCAAATATTCATAATTGGATTCTGCTAAGCGCCTTATTGCCTTTAAGCTTACTTAGTTTTGTAAAATTAGGACTATACCGTGCTGTTTTACGGTATATGAATACACAAGCACTGTGGGCAATACTTACTGGGGTTATATTTTCAACACTTTACTTGGTGGCCTTTTCGTTTTTTTTAAATGCACCTATTCCAAGAACAGTTCCGTTTATATACGCCAGTTTTTGTATATTATTTGTTGGTGGCGCAAGGTTAACAGTTAGAGCTGTTGTTGGAAAAATAACCATGCGTAAAAAAGAAGGAGTTATTATTTATGGTGCTGGTTCTGCGGGGCGTCAGCTTGCAACCGCACTTGCAAATGGTCCTGAGTTTTCTCCGATCGCATTTATTGATGATGACCCTAAAAAGCACTCAGCCTTAATACAAGGAATATGTGTTTATAGCCCTTCTCAAATTGGTAATATAGCTAAACAAAAATGTGTAAATAAAATATTACTCGCCCTACCAAGCGCCAAACGTAGCCGCCGAAAAGAAATACTTAATGCAATTGAAAAGTTTAAGTTACAGGTAATGACTATTCCAGGAATGGCTGACATTGTCTCTGGTAAAACTAGTGTAGAAGAAATTAAAGAAGTAGATATAGATGACTTACTAGGAAGAGATTCGGTAAAGCCGCGTGAGAGTTTGATGGCTGCTAATATTCAAAATAAAGTGGTCATGGTTACAGGCGCAGGTGGTTCAATTGGTTCTGAGTTATGTAGGCAAATTATTAAAAATAAACCTAAAAAATTAGTTTTATTTGAGCTTTCTGAATTTGCGTTATATGCAATAGAAAAAGAGTTATCTGAGTACTGTAAGTTAATCGATTCGAGTCTTGAAATTTTACCTATTTTAGGCTCTATTCAAAATAAAAAGCTTGTGTCGTCTACATTTTCAACTTTTAAAGTGCAAACTATTTATCATGCTGCAGCTTATAAACATGTTCCATTAGTTGAACATAATGTAATAGAAGGTGTGCGCAATAATGTATTTGGAACTTATAATGTTGCTACTGCCGCAATTGAGACTAAAGTTGAAACGTTTGTTTTAATATCAACTGATAAAGCAGTACGACCAACAAACATAATGGGTACTACAAAACGAATGGCTGAGTTAGTACTTCAGAGTCTTTCTGATATTCAAAATACAACACGCTTTACTATGGTTAGGTTTGGTAATGTATTAGGTTCATCAGGTTCGGTTGTGCCATTATTTAGAAAGCAAATAAAACAAGGTGGGCCTATTACTTTAACTCACCAAGATATAACACGTTACTTTATGACTATACCAGAGGCTGCTCAACTGGTAATTCAAGCTGGTGCTATGGGTGTTGGTGGTGATGTATTTGTGCTTGATATGGGAGAGCCAGTAAAAATAAAAGACTTAGCAACTAAAATGGTTCACCTTTCAGGACTAGAAGTGAAAACAGAAAAGCATATAACAGGCGATATAGAAATTAAGTGTACGGGTCTTCGCCCAGGGGAAAAGCTTTTTGAAGAATTACTTATTGGTGATAATGTTGTAGGTACAGACCATTCACGTATATTAAGTGCACTAGAAATTAAAATGCCTTGGTGTGAGTTAGAGCCATTTTTAGATCAATTAAAATTAGCGTGTGACCAATCGGAACACCCTCAAATACGTAAATTATTATTAAAAGCACCAACAGCATTCTCCCCATCTGATGGTATTTGTGATTTAAACTGGAATGAAAAATTAACGGATAGATCAAACGTAACTGTTTTACCAACAATTAATGGTAATTAAGATTAACTGAAGATAGATGCTTTAAAATATTTACTTAATATTCTTTATGATAATTTATCTTTTTTTGATTTATAACCTGTACTTATCGTTATAAAGCAAAGGCGCTAGAGGAACGAAATGCTTAGCATAGCATTTAGGTTACTTAAGCGTCTTGTATCTGTTTTTCGTTTCCTGTTTACTTTGCAATATCAATTTTGACTTCATACCCTAAAATCTCTCGGTATTTATCTGCTAGTGCATTTTTTGCATCATCATCGCCGTGCACTATTTTTATATGGCTGGGCTTTTTGTGCATGCCGGTTACAAATTTAATTAATCCTTTTTGATCAGCGTGTGCGCTGTAGCCGCTTATAGTGTGTACTTTGGCGTTTATGGTAATACGGGTGTTATTTATAAATACATAGCCGTTACGAGGGCCATATTTTTGAATTTCGCGACCTAACGTGCCACGCCCTTGGTAGCCTACAAATAGTATGTCGGTGGTTTTGTCACTTAAAAAGCGCTCTAGGTAATTTACAATGCGCCCGCCGGTGCACATGCCGCTGGCGGCTAAAATAATGGCGGGTATTATAAGTTACTTCTAAATGATATTGTGAAGTACAAGTCTGTATAATCAAATGATTATTGCTTTATAATAGAGCCAAGAGGCAGTAGCAAGAAGGTGATTTTTGGCGAGTTTAATTTAAGCTCGATTTTATTAATATCAACGCTTAAATTGTTATGCTATTCATCTTGGCGCAATTTTCTATCTGTTAAATTGCACAAATAAACACTATTAAAGGACTAGCATGAAAGCTGTAATCCCTGTTGCCGGTTTAGGCACACGTATGTTACCTATGACCAAAGCCATTCCTAAAGAAATGTTGCCTTTGGTTGATAAGCCACTGATTCAGTACATAGTAAATGAGTGTGTTGCTGCGGGTATAAAAGAAATTGTATTAGTAACGCATAGCTCTAAAAATGCGATTGAAAACCATTTTGATACCAGCTTTGAGCTTGAAGCTACGCTTGAAAAGCGTGTTAAGCGTGTTTTACTTGATGAAGTACGTTCTATTTGCCCACCTGATGTAACCATTATGCATGTACGCCAAGGTGAAGCTAAAGGTTTAGGCCATGCTGTATTGTGTGCAAAGCCTATTATAGGCGATGACGATTTTGTGGTGGTATTACCTGATGTAATCCTCGATGCTTATACCGCAGACCAAAAAATAGAGAACTTGGCAGCTATGATCAAGCGTTTTAACCAAACGCAAGCCAGTCAAATTATGCTAGAACCTGTCGCTTTAGAAGATGTAAGCAAATACGGTATTGCTGATATTAACGGTGTAGAACTAATCCCAGCTGAAAGTGCCGCTATTAATACCATGGTTGAAAAGCCAGCCACAGAGTTAGCTCCTTCAAACTTAGCGGTTGTTGGTCGTTATGTATTAAGTAAAAATATTTGGCCGCTACTTGCTAAAACACACGTTGGCGCTGGTGGCGAAATACAGCTTACCGATGCGATTGATGCACTAATAGCACAAGAAACGGTAGAAGCATTTCATATGAGTGGTCGTTCACACGACTGTGGAGATAAACTTGGTTATTTAAAAGCCATTGTTGAATACAGCCTACGCCACGAAACGTTAGGTGAAGAATTTACAGAGCATTTAAAAGCGCTAGTAAATTAGCCCTTACATAGTCATATCATTTTACCTTTAAGCAAAACAATCAGCGTATTCAGCGAGCCGTTTTACTGTAAATATCATACCAGTTAGCTATACAGTCGACTGATATGATATTTAATTTATTACCAAAATTTAATCTGTAAGCGAAAATATCCGTTTTACCATCTTTAGTGTTACTACGTTGGTACAGCAAAAGCCTCAGACTCGTCGATATCTAAATAAATAAATAAAAGTAATTGGTCACTCTCTATTTTTTTACGTACCCCTTTAATCTATGGAATAACAGATAATTGCTTAAACCTATCGTCAATATCTAAATCAATTAACTTGATCGGCTTCGCATTAATAATCTTGGCCGGTTGACACCGAATTTTATTTGCTCTTATTGAGCGCTGTTTTGCGTCGGTAACTCTCACCTTCGCAATGAATAATCGTTGCATGATCAACTATGCGAGTAATTGTCGCTAGATACATGATTTATTACTGTACTGAAGTCGAAAATGCCCACCTAAGAATATAGAACAGGGTGATCTTTAGAACAGGGTATTTTATTTTTTACCAGCCCTTTTATATTTAAACCTGTCCTTTAATTAGTCATTTACATGTGGACTGCATCAGGTATAATTCTGCGCTCATTTAGTTTGATGTTGTATATACTGCAATTGATTTAATGTGCAGATAGCTATGGAAAGCGAGTATTATTACCAGTCAACCTCGAAATAAATCGCGAGTATCCCGTAATAAATAAAAATACACTTCTCCAAAGCCAGTCACAAAAAATCAATTCTCAGTGCAGTAACGCAAGTTAAAAGCGACGAGCCAAAACAAAAAATACAATAACCTTTATGCAATTTGTAATTGTAGTTTTAATCTCACTTATAAATATCAAAATTTAAGCTGCATCAGTACGTAGGAACTGCAACCTAGGGGCGGAAGCGTGCCTGAAGTGATAGGTACGAGGTACTAGGCACTAGAAAAATATGAAAAGATAGGTGCTAGGTACTAGGCACTAGGAGGATATGAAGAGATAGGCGTGAGGAAGACCTAGAACCTAGAACCTAAACCCTAGAACCTAGCACTTAAAAGGAATTACTATGAAGTTTGAACAATTGGATGTTTGGAAAAGATCTTCAAGGTTGGCTTGCAATACATATAAGGCTCTAGCTAATTGCAGAGACTACGGATTTAAAGATCAAGTTACTCGTTCTGCTGTTTCAATTCCTTCTAACATAGCGGAGGGAATGGAACGTGACTCACAGGCCGATCAAGCAAGGTTTTTGTACTATGGTAAAGGCTCCGCTGGAGAGCTTGTAACGCAAATCTATATAGGCATAGAAATAGGCTTAATAGAAAGAGAACTAGGTTTAAAATTGATTGCTGAATCGAAAGAAGTTGCTAGTTATGCTAGTGGCACTAATTAAAATTAGAAAAAGCTCGATTAAAGAGCCAGAGCCGAATTATAATCTTGATGAACCTAGAA